>JBEQBL010000241.1:0-3223 GCA_041639835.1 Salinarchaeum sp. | reverse complement strand
TCAACGGATACATAACATGCGCGACCGTCGCCGTTTCACCGCCTTGTAACTCGGCCATGGCTCGCTGGGCACGATTCAATGAGGTTTCGACCGCCAGTTGCTCCATATCAAGCACGTATTCCTCATCAAGTTGAAATTCCGATCCATAGACAAACTCAACGGCTGATTCATCCAGCCCGTAAGCAATAAACTGCTCTCGCATCTGCTCGGCAGTCGCCTGAATCTCCTCAAAACTCCCTTTTCCATTGAGGTATGCGTGGACATCAGCCAGTAGAATAACGATCTCGAAGCCGGCTTCCTGTAACTCGATTAACTTATTTGCCGTTAGTAGATGCCCAAGATGCAATACCCCTGATGGCTCGTAGCCAACGTACGCCCGCTTGTCCGTCGGAGCTGCTGCCAGTTCCTGCACCTCCTCCTCGGTCACCGCCTCGACGGTGTTGCGGGTGATCAACTCATAAGCATCCATGTATGTAGGCTGGGAACTTGATGGCTTAGTGTCGTCGGTCCGAACGCTCAAGAGTCCTGTCGGGAATATCAAACCATGACTCGCACTCGACGTCGTATTCTTCAGGCACTTGCCGATGGATCACATACCGGTCCGGAGTTGGCCGACCAGTTTGACATCTCACGGGCGGCGGTCTGGAATCATATTGAGGATCTTCGTGACCGCGGGTTCACAATTGAGGGTGGTCCTACCGGCTATACGCTCACTGCTTGTCCCGATTTTGGGGGTGATGCCGTCTCGCTTGGGCTCGCGGCGCCATTCACAATTCAATATCAACCGACAGTTACCAGCACCAATGCATGGGCCCGTGATCTGGCTGCCGATGGGGCATCCGATGTTGTCTGCCTTGCTGATGAACAGACCGGTGGTCGGGGCCGACTCGACCGCTCCTGGGCCTCCCCGAGTGGGGGCATCTGGGCTTCGTTGCTTATTCGACCACCCGTCCCACCAACGGATGTCCCGATATACACACTTGGTGTGGCTGTTGCCATTGTCGATGCCCTCGCTGAACTGGATGTTGCAGCGACAATTAAATGGCCAAACGATGTGCTTGTTGAGGGACAGAAGCTTGCCGGTGTCCTTACTGAGATGGAAGGTGAAGCGGACCGCGTCTCGTGGGTTATCCTTGGCGTTGGCATCAATGCCAATATTCCGGTCACGGCTTTGCCGGAGAATGCGACCAGTCTGCAGGCACTTGTTGGGTCGGTTTCCCGTCGGCGAGTCACTCAACAGTTTCTCGACCGCTTTGATACACTTCGATCACAACCCGAGACAATCCTTGCTGCTTGGCGTGATCGCGCTACGACGCTTGGTCAACGGGTGCGCGTTGTGACCCAGCGTGAGACCATTGTCGGGACTGCCGTTGATGTTGAGTATCCGGGCACACTATTAGTGGAGACCGACACTGGCGTTCGTGAGATTACTGCCGGTGACTGTGAACATCTGCGCCCGGCATAGTTCCACCTGAGGGGCTTTTTTGCCGCCATTGTCCGGAACATAACGCCTATCCGGCGGTCGGACCATCATCTGAATATGTTTACTGGAATTGTCGAAGGTACCGGTACAATCGTCGAGCGTTCGGAGACGGATGACGGCCTTCGTCTTCGGATCGAGTCTTCGATTTTCGATGACCTCACCCATGGTCAAAGCATTGCTATTTCCGGGGTGTGTCTCACTGTCGAGGAATATGGTGAAACCTGGATTGAGACCTTTCTGGCTGAGGAAACCCGTGATGTAACTTATCTTGGTGAACTTGAGATCGGTGATCTAGTCAATATTGAGCGCGCCATGCCAGCTGATGGCCGCTTTGACGGACATATTGTCCAGGGACATGTCGATAGCACCGTCACAGTAAACGACATTATGACTGTCGATGAGGACTGGCGATTTCAGTTTGATACCCCTGCGCAGACCGAGTATCTTGTTCCAAAGGGGTCTGTTGCACTCGATGGCATCAGCCTCACGATTGCTTCCCTTGAGGCGGATTCCTTCGAAGTTGCGATCATTCCTGAAACATACGAGCTAACGACCTTGTCGGAGAAATCACCCGGCGACCCGGTCCATGTTGAATACGATGTGCTTGCCAAGTATGTCGATCGCATGCTCGCTGCTGATTCTTCGCCCGCTGCCGGTCGCCAGTAACTCACCACCGATATCCTGTCCACAGAGTTGTCCCGTTGTGACAGCCCGCGGTGACTGGCCCAACAACATTCATCCCGCGTTCTCTGCAGCCCCCGGATCTCTGCTGCTCCCCACAGCCAGCGCACTGCTCTGGATTCAACTGGTTCAAGAGCCACTGATTAGATCGTACCTGGTTGTTCACCCTCGGTCCACTTGAATTGCTTCGCCAGTAGATACGCTCTTTTGGATCCCCCTCCGAACGGATCATATGACCATTCGGATTGCGGTTGGTGATTGCTTGTGAAGTTACGCCTTCGTGGCATCTATGCAACCGCTTTGACACACTTGGCCCTTGATGCCGGGCACGATGTCGTCCAGGCCTCCCCGGCCATTGCGTCCCGATTTGATACGCCGATGCCATCACTCCCTGCAGATGTTGCTGTCGAGCAAGCGCCTGACCGACAGGGGGTCGTCCTCACCGGTTCTGACTCGGCTGTTACTGAGGCGGCTGAGATGTTTGCCTCGGTGGCCATTGATACTCTCGTGATTCCAGATCCAACACCAACAGCGGCGATCTTTGATGGAATTGTTGATCGAACGAAAGGTAGTGGAGCTGTTCTGACGCTTCCTGGTGGTGCTGAGGGCTTTCTACCGTTTGATGCCGTTGAGGGCTATGTTGATGTTGGTGACCACCTTCGTGTCCAGGTCCAGACCCCTGAGCCACCATGGACCGACCGTGCCCCACGGCTGTGCACGACTATTGAGGCCCCTCGACCGTTGGTTACTCTGCGCCGTGATACCGATGGCCCGACTGCTGCGACCGATGGCGAACAGGCCATGGAACTTGTTCGGTCAACTGAGTTGCTGTCAACGACCGCTCCGGATGGGTGGGGGATTCACTGGGAGCGTGATGCCGTTGATGCCTCCTTTGAGGCCTTGGATGAGGCACTTGCAGAGGCGACATCGATCGCGGAAGCCATTGAGGACCAGTGGTCAGATCCAACAGCGATGGAGTCGCTTGACCACCCACAGACGGTCGTGACCCCACTTGCGACACGCTGGCTGTGGTTTGGCCGTGAGAGTCGCTTTGCTCTT
>JBEQBL010000240.1:0-3243 GCA_041639835.1 Salinarchaeum sp. | reverse complement strand
TATTGAACTATTATTAAACCGTCAACTGCTTCGGGTTGCTCTTCGTAACCTTGTCGACAACGCTATTGAGCACAACGACAGCCAGACCCCGCGTGTCGAAGTCACCGGATGTCGACGTGATCAGGGGGTTCGTATCACCATTACCGACAACGGGCCAGGGATTCCAGATACTGAGTGGCAAGTTATTGAATCCGGTCATGAGGAAGCTCATGCTCACCTCACGAGTCTTGGCTTGTGGAGTACGAAGTGGGCGGTCCAGAAGTTGGGTGGTGATCTCTTACGCCGTGAAACCGATCGTGGCGCCGCGGTTGTGATTGACCTCCCGGCACAATCGCCAACGGCCAATCGCCGCTCCTCAAGCACGTAACACTGCCGGTCGGTCCCTCCCGCGAACAACTCGCCGCTGACCGGAGTTTTAATCGTCTATCCGCTGTGTTCCGGACAGTATGCAGGCAATTAAAGTGACGGCCCACGGGCCGCCAGACGTTCTTGAACCGACAACGGTGCCAAAGCCAATCCCGGAAGCATCCGAGGTCCGTATTGCTGTCGAACGGGCCGGTATCAACTTCGCCGATATTGAGAAACGACGCGGTAAGTATCCCGATGCTCCAACTCCGCCATATATCCCTGGCGTTGAGGTCTCCGGACGGATTGATGCGGCCGGATGTGAGACAGACTATACCGAAGGCGACCGTGTTGCTGGACTCGTTTCGATGGGTGGCTATGCGGAGTATGTACTTGCCCAGCCGTCATGGTTGATCGATATCCCCCCGCACGTCGATCTTGGTGCAGCCGCAGCGCTTCCCGTCCAGTTTGTCACCGCGCACAATGCGCTGTTTGAGTGGGGGCAACTCCAGGCCGATGACCGGGTATTGATTCATGCGGCTGCTGGTGGGGTTGGCACCGCCGCCGTGCAACTTGCTCATGATGCCGGGGCCACCGTCTTTGGGACCGCAAGCACAGCCACCAAGCGACAGTCCGCTGCCGACCTGGGAGCCGAGTATATGATTGATTATACCACCGAGGATGTTGCGAGTGTTATCGATGCCATCACTGATGATGCCGGCGTTGATCTTGTGTTAGATGGCGTTGGTGGTGAGGCCTTCTATGCCGGACTTGATGCCTTGGCTGACTGTGGTCGCATTGTTGCCTACGGACTAGCAAGTGGGGATGTGCCCACCGTCTCGACCCCTCGGCTCCTGTTTGCCAATCAAACGGTCATGGGGTATCATCTTCTGCATGCGCTGAGACACGAGCCTGATCGTGTCCAGGCTGGTATCGATCGGCTCATGGATCGTATTACTAATGATGCCATCACTATCGTTGAGGACCGTGTCCTGCCACTGACTGACGCCACAACAGCCCACGCCGCCGTTGAACATCGCGAGACGATGGGTAAAATGTTTCTTCAGTCCAACCGCTGAGTTGAGACGTCCCTACTAGTGTAAGATTGTAGTATACCCTCAGCTTCAAATGAGCTATCCGACATTCGTTTGTGTATGTCTGCCGACGTTGATATTGACACAACCGTTGAGAACATTATCACCGATCGTCTCCAAGTTGATCCGGCAGCCATCGATGATGACACGAGTCTAACCGGCGACGCCATTGATGCTGATTCCTTGGACCTCGTTGAAGTTGCTGAAGCGATTCATGCCAACCTTGGCATCCATATTCCCGATGATGCGCTTGCGACACTCGCAACTGTCGGCGATTTAAAAGCCTACGTCCGCTCTGAACGGGCCTAACGTATGCCCCAGCACGCTGCTGTCACCGGACTTGGGGCTGTTACCCCTCTTGGTGCGACTGTATCTGATACCTGGGAAGCGCTGCGTGCAACTGACAGTGGCATTACGTCGTTATCCCGATTTGACCCGGCGGAGACCGGTCTCCGATCATCAATTGCTGGGGAGGTAACCACTGACCCTACTGATCGGTCAGTGATCGATTCGCGTGCGATGGGTCGGTATGCCCAGTTTGCCGTCCTGGCTGCTCAAGAGGCTCTTCTCGATGCTACTCTTGCCCCTGACCGAGACGCGTGGACGGCCGAACGGGTTGGTGTCAGCATCGCCTCTGGGCTTGGTGGCTTTCCGGAGATTGAAGCAACGATTACCGGGGACCGGGTATCCCCGCGATTTACCATCCGGTATTTATCAAACCTTGCTGCCGGTCATGTGAGTCAGACCTTCGATGCGCGTGGTCCAAATCGTGCCCCAGCTACAGCCTGCGCCGCCGGTACACATGCTATTGCCGACGCCCTTGCCGACATCCAGACCGGACGGGCAGATATCATGATCGCCGGTGGTGCTGAAGCCCCGCTAAGCCCAACGGCCATGCGTGGGTTCGATGCGATGCGGGCCCTAAGCACCAACACAGAAGTCCCCGCCCAGGCAAGCCGGCCCTTTGATGCGGCCCGGGATGGCTTTGTGATGGCCGAAGGCGCCGGGATTATGATCTTAGAATCCCCAGCGCACGCCACCGCTCGTGATGTTACCCCGGTCGCCCGCCTGACTGGTGCCGCACGGACTGCCGATGCTCACCATCCTACCCAGCCGCCGGATGATGCACATGGCCTTCGCCGCTGTCTCCGACAGGCACTGGCTGATGCAAACTGTGCTCCAACGGCCGTTGATCATATAAACGCCCATGGAACCGGTACACCACAGGGCGATGCCCACGAGGCAACCGCTATTCGCCATGTGTTCAATTCCCCGCCCCCGGTTACAGGTATCAAAAGTCTCACCGGCCATTCCCTTGGTGCGTGTGGGGCCATTGAGGCCGTTACCGCCGCCAAGGCGGCTGCTACAGGATATCGGCCGCCGACAGCAAACTACGATACCCCTGATCCAGCATGTGACCTGCCAATTATAACCAGTCCTCAGCCAATCACGGAGTCGGCGATTGTCAGCACCTCTGCTGGCTTCGGGGGCACAAATGGTGCCCTTGTCATCGAGACCAATGCTGAGTGAGCACACTGGGTCTGATATATCCCTTCGGTGTGGCGTTGATCTCGTTGCCATCAGCCGTATTCAGGCCCTCCTCGATGAGTTCCCTGATTCCTTCCGCAAACGGGGCTACACTCCAGCCGAGCGTCGATACTGTGACCAGCAGCCGGACCCCCCTCAGCATTATGCTGCCCGATGGGCGGCTAAGGAAGCCTTTCTGAAGGCTGTCAGTCCGGGATCCTCATCACTTCACTTTCGGGATATCGCTGTTGTCCATGTCGGGGCTGATCCCCGTCTC
>JBEQBL010000239.1:0-3246 GCA_041639835.1 Salinarchaeum sp. | reverse complement strand
ATGCTGCCGCCGCGGCGTCATTATCAACGACCAGGGAAGGAGCCCAACAGGCAATTCCACGGGCTGATGCTGTTGAGACGTTCCGTCAACAGGCGCCGTAGTTGTTACTGGTCAAAGTACTGCGTCAGATACTCCGTTGCGTTATCCTGGGTCACCTCGCGTCCCTCGACAGTGATGGTATCCTCAATATCCTCATCGGCCAAGTAGCGTTTTGCCTGCTCAATTGAGATGGACACCATCTCCTCAGGGAGTTGTGCAAGCGTTCCGTACTGAGAGTTATCAGCGAATCGTTCAACCCATGCCTCAGTACCGTCAATACCGGTCACTGGGACGGAAAGTTCGGAATCTTGGAGCGCTTGGTGGACACCAAGTGCCATAAGATCATTCTGGCAGAAAACACCATCAATTGTGTCGCCGTACTGGGTGATGAAGTCCTCCATCGTACTCAAAGCATCCTGCGTTGAGAACTCACCCGTCTGGCTGTCGAGTTCCGCAAGATTATCGTTTGCGGCGACAGCGTTTGCGAAGCCCTCACCACGGTCATTTGTGGTGCTTGCTCCAGGGGTGCCCTCAAGTTGCAGGATATTATAGGTTTCCGCGTCGCTGGTGGCCTGCATAAAGTCCAAACACAGTTCTGTTGAACGCTCACCAAGTTGGACGTTGTCGGAGGCGATGTAGGTGATTGTCTCACCACCGGTTACGTCACGATCAATCGCAATGACGGGAATATCGGCATCGTTAGCCTGCTCAACGGCACTTGTGATGCCTTCCTCGGTGATGGCAGCAATCATGATAGCGTCGACATCATTCGAAATAGCAGTCTCAATGTCCGAGACCTGTGTGCTCTGAGAGCCCCCGGCATCATAGAACGCTGAGGCCTCCGCAATCGAGCCCTCCGCGATGGCGTTGTTAAACGCATTTTCCATGCGCGCGAAGAAGGTCAGTCCAAGTGTAGGGACCGAGAGGGCAACTGTCGGCCCGGCCGTGTCCCCCTCAGTCGATGAGTCATCCTCGGTTGTTCCAGGGTCATTGCCACCGCTGCACCCAGCAAGTGCGACAGCTCCGGCAGCTACGCCACTTTGGATAAAGACACGCCGTCGTACGTTACGAGACATACAACAGAGTGGCATTTTCCTCTGGGTCAAAGACGTATCGATACACACCAGTGAAACGGGTGCCGCCCAGTCGTCAAGCCCCAGGACACTCTGCTTGTGCCGCCCAAAAAAAGCGGTGAGGATTATCTGTGACTGCGTGTCACGCCAGGATAACAGAGAGAAGTTACCGATCCCCGATCACATTCGCAAGAACCGCCAGCATGAGGACAATGCCCTGAGCAACCAACTGTCCGGACGGATCAACGCCCATCAGATTGAGCCCATTCTGCAGTACGCCAAGAATAAGCACCCCAATAAGTGTTCCAAGCATGTTCCCTGATCCGCCAAATAAACTTGCACCACCAAGGATAACCGCCGCAATTGGCGGTAACAGAAGATTAGCGCCCATTGTTGGGACTGCACTGCCAAGCCGACCTAACGTTACCAACCCAGCAATGGCAGCAAACATACCGGAGATAACTAACACACCAAATCGGACTTTCATCACGTTGATGCCCATCCGCTCAGCCGACTGCCGATTACCGCCAACAGCATAGATATAGAGTCCAAATTTTGTATACGAGAGGATCAGTTGTGAGAGCACGAGCAATATCAAGAAGACAAGCACGATGCTTGGAAAGCCCATAACCGTTGAGCCACCGATGTTCGTAATTGAGGCTGGGAGTCCGGTAATCGGACGATTACCGGAGACGGTAAGGCCAAGTCCATCAGCAAGGAAGAGAACCGCAAGCGTTGACATAAACGACGGGACGCCGTATTTGGCTGTGACATAGCCGGAGATCCCACCAAGTGAGGCCCCAAGTGCGATACCAGCAACAATCGCTAAAACGGCGGGCACAGCAACGCCCTCAAACAGTCGTGCCCCAACCGCAAGGGCCGCAATGGTGATGCCGGATACCTCCATCACCTGTGCAATACTGAGGTCAATTTCCGCACAGAGAATCGGGAAGGTGACACCAATGGCAATAATCCCGATGATAGAAACCTGCTGGAGGACGTTGATCTGATTGTTAACAGTGAGAAACTGGTCGTTGAGCAACGCAAAGGCAACATATAGTCCAATCAGTCCAAGGACTGGTCCGTGTCGACTGAGATCGTGGACACTCAGCCGACGCAGAAAGTGTCGATCATCAGACGCCGACGAACTCATATGCTATGGATTTTACCAGGGATATTTATACTCGCTGAAGAGGCACGAATCAACGCACTGAGCGCCTGAGGATGTCAGGTCCGAATATTTTTATCGATCCATTAGGACGATATAGGTACTCAAAGAATGAGCCAGCGCGATGACTATATCGTTGAGATGGAGGAGATAACGAAGAGATTCGGCGAAGTCGTTGCGTTGGAAGGGGTAACGCTTCAGTTACGTCGAAACGAGGTATTAGCATTAGCCGGAGATAATGGCGCCGGCAAGTCGACACTCATCAAGTGTCTGTCCGGAGTGCATCAGCCGGATGATGGGCGCATCCGAATCAACGGAACCGCAGTAACGATCGACTCACCACGAAAAGCGAAGGATCTCGGCATTGAGACAACATTTCAGGACTTAGCTGTAGCCGGGAATCTCACTGTTGCACAAAATATTTTCTTAGGTCGAGAGGAGGTTCATGGCCCCGATACGCTCTTTGGAATTTTGGATCGACGGACAATGCGCAGGCAAGCAGAGGAACTGCTTGCCAAACTGGACATTGATGTACCGGTTGATGCAACGGTCAGCAATCTCTCCGGTGGTGAGCGACAACTGGTCAGTATCTCTCGAACACTCCTGTCTGATCCGGATATCGTGATTATGGATGAGCCAACAAGCGCCCTCTCAGTCGAGGGGGCTGATCGTGTTCTTGAATTAATTGACCAGATGCATCAACAGGGGATCTCGATTATTTTAATCTCACATAATCTCGATTATGTGCGACAGGCTGCTGATCGGATTCAGGTCCTGCATCAAGGACATAGTGCTGGTGTCATTCAGAAGGAGTCGGTAAGTCGTGATGATATTGTCAGCCGCATGGTCAGCGGTCGGCCGGCGGAATCAGCAACATCGCCAGCAAGTCCACAAGCGTGAACGGTTCCAGGGGCACCTGGCCTTGAGATTACAGTAGTGCGAGGCGAAAGCTCACGGCTTTAGCCG
>JBEQBL010000238.1:0-3249 GCA_041639835.1 Salinarchaeum sp. | reverse complement strand
CTCGTTGCAGTCGTATATGGGACTTATCGTAACCGGACAGACTGATCGCCTGCATGCGTTGATACTGACAGAGGACACAGCCCGTCTTGAGCCGGTCCCAGAGCTGGCCGGCGCGAATGTGCGGGAAACCTGCCAAGCGTTTGATGGAGGAGTGGCAGCAATTGGGCCAGCCGGAGAGCAGCAGGTCGCATATGCAACAATCGGGTCTGATGGCGGCGAACATCAGGCTGGCCGTGGGGGCGCTGGAGCAGTGATGGGAGCAAAGGGCCTCAAAGCGGTGGTGGCACAAGACCCGCCACTGGAGGAGACCCCGGCGATTGTCGATCAGTATGCAGACGCCTACCAGGATAGTGATGTCGGGAGTTGGCGGGCGGCCAGTGGTACCGTCGAGACAATCAACGTTGCGGACGCAACCGGAACGTTGCAAACACATGGGTGGCGTGAATCAACCTTTGCGGGAACCGACAAAATCGGTATTGAAGCGGTTGAAGAGGCAGCAGCGGGTCGTGAAGGCGATGACACCTTCCCGGGGAGTTATCGGGTTCCAACGGCGGAGGGCGATCTTGTCCCTCGTGGAGCAACAACAATGGCTCTTGGCGCAGGACTTGGGATTGATGAGTTTAACGCGGTTGCCACGCTAGGCGATACCTGTGATCAATTAGGAATTGATGTTATTAGTGCGGGAAATGCCGCTGCATGGGCCGTGCTGGCAGCCGACGAGGGGTTGATTGATCGGGATCTTAGTTTTGGGGATACGGAAGCTCTTCAACAGCTAATCGAAGCGATTGCAACACGGGAAGATACTCTGTGTGATGTACTTGCTGAGGGGGTGACGACAGCAGCAAAGCGGTACGGTGGCGATGCCTTTGTGCCAACAGTCAAAGCAATGGATGCACCGCCATATGACCCCCGAAACGCAACAGCGATGGCGCTGGCCTACGCGACCAGCGATCGAGGGGCCTGTCATCGCCGATCGATGCCAATTGAGGAAGAACCATTTGACACTGAGGAGTGGTCACCGGCACGGCAGGCCAAAGTTGTGGCTGCCGAGCAAACACGCATGAGTACTTACTGGTGTCTCATTGCGGACTCGTTTTTTGGAGCGGCAGTTCTGGACGATTATGGGGCAGAGTTGCTGTCGGCAGTTGGGCTGGAATATACGCCAGCGGAGTTACAGAATGTTGGAGAACGGGTCTGGACTGTAACACGCCTATTTAATCTGCGGGAGGGATTCGACTGGACGGACGATCGACTGCCGCCGACATTTACTACCCCGCCAGAAGACGACAACTCCACAGCAGAAACACGTGTGTCTCCGGAGCAGTTTAAGCGTACGCGACAGGCGTACTATGCAATTCGTGAATGGGACCGCCGTGGACGGCCAACGCAGGCGTTGCTTGAACGACTTGGCATAACCGCTGTACCGGACGGACAGACACCACTTGGAGAAACCCCAATCGTCGACCGCGAGTCAATCATTCACGATTATCGAAAATAAAATTCGAAAAGCGGTCATGTGTTGTCAGCGGCCAAAGAGCAGGCCGGTAGTCTGGACAATCCACAGTTGTGTCAATCAGTAGTTTAATCAGGAGTGAATGTAACATGCGAACACTATGGGCAATGATGGGAACCCGGCGCGAACGATCTGCCCGTATTGCGGCGTCGGATGTGGTGTTGAGTTAGAGACCGAAGATAAGCTTGATCTGACAGGATGGCATTCAAATCCGGTGAATGATGGGGCGTTGTGTATTAAAGGAATGTCCGCGGATGCAGTGGTTGACCATGAAGACCGGCTGACACAGCCACTGATCAAGGAAGACGGGGAGTTCAGGGAGGCAACCTGGGACGAAGCACTCACAACAGTTGTAACAGAGATTGAAGAGATCATTGCGGAGCATGGGGCCGACGCAATGGCCTTTTTTGCGTCCTCACAACTGACAAACGAGACAAACTATCTATATCAGAAGCTTGCTCGGCAGCTTGGGACCAATAACATCGATAATTGTGCTCGCCTCTGTCACTCCTCAACTGTTGCTGCATTAGGCGAAAGTGTCGGTCGGGGAGCGATGACCAACAGTATGGATGATCTTATCGAGGCGGATGTTTATTGGATCCAAGGCGCCAACCCTGCGGAGAGCCATCCGGTGGCGTTTAATAACTACTTCAAGCAGGCCGCAATGGAGGGGACAACCGTTATTCAGATTGACCCCCACGAAAACAAAACTAGTCGGGATACAGATCTGCATCTACAGCCTGAGCCAGGTACGGATATCCCACTGTTGAACGCTGTGTTGGCAATTATTCTTGAGGAAGGCTGGTATGATGAGGCGTTTATTCAGCGCCGGACCGAAGGCTTTGCCGAATTAAAAGCGCAACTTGAGGACTTCGATAAGCAAGCTGCCGCAACTGAGGCGGGCGTTGAACTGGAAAAGATTCGAACCGCCGCAAAGGCATATGCGACCGCCGACAGGGCTGCCATTTTCACCGGGATGGGGATGAGCCAGCATCGGTGTGGCACCGACAACGTGCAGAATCTCATCAACCTTGCACTCGCCACCGGAAACTTCGGGAAACCCGGGACCGGGGTAAACCCACTCCGCGGTCAGAATAACGTTCAGGGAGCAAGCGATGTGGGCGGACTGCCAAGTGTCCTCCCAGGCTATCAGTCCGTTGAGAATCCGGAGGCGCGTGAACGCGTTGCGTCGGTGTGGGGCTTTGAGCCACCGGCAACTCCGGGACTGACGCACGTCGAGGTTGCTCACAGCGCCGGGGAAGCGATCCATGGAGCATATGTGATGGGCGAGAATCCGGTGATGAGCGAACCAAACAGCGATCGCATTGCTGCAGGGTTTGAGGAAATGGACTTTGTCGTCGCCCAAGACGTGTTCATGACAGAGACAGCTGAACTTGCGGATGTTATTCTGCCAGCGACATCGTGGGCGGAGACATATGGAACAGTTACCAATACCGACCGTCGGGTCCAGTTAATGCGGCCGATTGAGCAAGTATACGAGAATACACGACGAGACTTTGAGATTATTCGCGAACTTGGCGATCGACTCTTCGCAGATAACTGGGAGTATGACGGCCCGGAAGATGCCTTTGAGGAACTTGGGACTGTGGCACCGATCTACCGTGGACTAAGCTATGAGCTGCTTGATCCTGATGGCGCACGCTGGCCACGATACGAGGAAGACGATGACGAGCGGTTGTATCTCTACGAAGAAACCTTTGCTACTGACAGCGGTC
>JBEQBL010000237.1:0-3264 GCA_041639835.1 Salinarchaeum sp. | reverse complement strand
CGGAGATACAAAAGGCTATGTCAGATCCAGCGGCAGGGACACCACTCACAAAGCGCACAGAAACGCGGCTCACGCTGCCAGACCAGATCCACGGAGATCCCTATCGGATAGAAATAGCTGACAACCACCTACAACTGGTCCATCCCCACCCGGCCATTGGTGGCAGCCACCCCCTCGTACAACCCTCACAGACCGGGGAAATTGAGGGCTACTGGATCAGCACGCGACCAGCAGTCATTGCAGTGACAATGAAAAAAGGACAGTATCAGGTTACGTTACGCCCCGGAACAAGCGAGGACTCATCCAAAGGACCGGATCAATGATCGGCAAGAGTACAGGTGTTGTACTATTAATAACAGCACTAATCGCGATGACGGTGATCCTTGGGGGAGCAGTTGTGACACTTGAACTTGGCCTTGCAGAGGCGGATAACGATGCTGACGAGCAGGTACTTGCGTATGCACAAAGCGACCAACTTGTGACAGCCAACAGTCCAATTACAGTCCGCGATCACGTCATCAACAAACAGGCCCTCCAGACGGTGACAGCAGAACAGCTCCAGGTCGGGGAGCAGACGAATATAGCCATTCGGCTTAACGGAACAACGTATTATCAACAGGGCGACCCGGCCGATGGAACGACCGTTCGACGGATTGTCCTTGTGACCACAGCTGCATCAGTAAGTGATACCGGCCAGCGAATCGACCTTCCGCGAGGGGTTGGGACAGTTACGGTCACCGCCGGCAATGCAAAAACAATCCGAGCAAATGGCCGGGTGGTGGCGACTGACTCAACGGGCGTGAGAACAGCGACGATACCAGTCTCACACCGCAGGCCAACGACACTGCGGACAGACCGTGGATACCTGACAGCGACATACAGGCAGCCAGAACAAGAGCCGGCCATATTATCGGTGACCGTCGCCCGAGACAGGACGGGTGCAAAATGACCCAGCGAGGACAGATTGAGTTTCCGACCCTTGAGATCGGATTAGGACTGATCATCATTGTCGGGATCCTATCACTCGTTATGATTGGAGGACCGACAACAGACACGCGGACGACACAGCTTGATCAATACGCTGCTGATATTGCGAGTGTGTTGGTCTCGGAACCGATGGTTGGCAATCCGGGGACCCGAGATCCGGAGCGGTTGGACCAACGAATTGACACACTTGTCCCAGGACATCTGCGGTATCACGTAACGGGCCCAGCCGGAGAAATTGGACCACCACCGCCACCGGAAGTCAAAACAGGGACAGCATCGCGAGCAACGCCCCATGGGGAGTTGACGGTCACGGTATGGTACAACGTATGACAGATGGACCAGAACGTGAGCGTGGGCAGCTCATTGTACTTACGGTCATCGTCATTGCAATTGGATTAACCACACTTGGCATCGCCTATTTGCAACTTGGATACGCCAGTGAGACAGCTATCAGTGACACTATCGAGAGTCCGGAAGCGGATCTTGTAACGGCTCTTGAGTTGGCTAGCGCAGAGATACGCCCAGAAAGGCCACAAGCATGGTCCAATCGAGATCACGTAGCGACAGCTGTTGGACACCGTTTTGATCAGCAAGCCACTCGCATTGAGCGGATCGCAGCGGACCGAAAGACGGTGTATCGTATTACTCGAAATACAACGGCAACAATACCCACAGCCGAGTGCCAGACGGGGGCTGGGGCAACCCAATTCGGGACCTGTGAAACAATCGATGGCGTCGTTGTCCAACACCGGGCGAACGAGGTTGTGGTCATTGGCCTCGTTGTTGACATCGAAATCATGACAGCACAGAGGAACCATCACAGTACACGTGTGATCACACTCATGCCGGAAGACACAACCCAAATCAATTAGTGGGTGCCGTATCCTGATACCGGCTAGGAAATGATTGGACTCATTGATTTGCTTGCCGCCGCCGCTGCCGGACTCCTTGCAACGCTGGTGATGGACTTTCCGATGGCCCGTCTGCCAGAAGGGAAAACAGCCCCAACAGTCGCTGCCGGAGTCCTGACGGATACCCATCCGGATAAGGCTCCAGCTCGAGTTGCAACGCTTGTACACTACGGGGCCGGGACCGGAACGGGGGTCCTCTTTTTAGCTGTCGTAACGACTCTTGGACAGTTGTTTCAGCCAACACTCGCATATCCGCTTGCTGGTGGACTGTTGGTTGTGGTAATGGTGATCTTTTTTATTCTTATCCCACTCCCGCGAGCCGGGGGCTTTTCACAGCACCGATTAACCCAGATTAAACGTGACTGGGTGGTGTTAGCAACGGTATACGCCCTGACCGTGGGCGTCTTACACTGGCTTCTGGTACCAGAAATATAGAAAGCAATGTCTGACAGCCCACCAAAACAGGATCTAGAACGTCTTATCAAGGAGAACTATGATCGATACGCCGAAACGCAGGGCGTGCTCCCAGAACGGCTCACTGCCGTCGGCAAGCAGTATCACACGCAGGGGTATTTTACACAACAACAACTGTATGAAATCGCCAGGGAGTCCTCAACACGGAGTGCCCACTACGTGAACGACAACCCACCTCAACGATGCCGGACAGTGACCGCAAACCTCACGCAGGTTGAGGACGACTTTTCGAAGATCCGGTTATTGACCGGGCTAACTGGCTTTCAGGCACCAACAGCATCCTGTGTATTAACCGCGATTGATCCAGAAACACATGCTGTCGTTGATACCCGCGTCTGGGCGAGTCTTGAACGGCTGGGCTATGTTGAGGAGCGCAAGGAACAGTTTGATGCAGCGGATTACGAGCGGATGATGGGACCGATCCGGGAGCTTGCGCAGACGGTTGATCGCACGCCAGCAATAGTTGGCTACGCTCTGTTCGCTTACGACGCCCATGTTCGTGAGGGAACACTTCACTGAGACTGTCATGGTGATACTCCGGATGAGAAACGGATACGGTAAGCGGGATATCCCGAAGGAAAAACAATTATGAACGCCGGGCAGATGCTGGCGCGCAAGGCAGTGTCAGAGGATAGTCCACGAGTAGCTTAAAGATACTAACGACCACAACGAGTCCCGACAGGACACCAACAGCTCACTCTCAGTGCCGGGTATGTGGGCCACTGATTCATCTGATGGTAATCGAACATGACTCAACAAAAAAAGTAAAAACGGCGACAGGCTCCGATTATCGGATGACATCAACGCCACGTTGGCGCTCAACCTGATCGCGCCCACCGTCGCTTTGTGCGCTGTCATACACATCGCCGGATCCGGCAGTATCAAGATTCTC
>JBEQBL010000236.1:0-3274 GCA_041639835.1 Salinarchaeum sp. | reverse complement strand
GTCTCACGGAAGGTAACTTTGCCCCTGAACTGAGCATGCGTGAATACTAATGGGGCTGAATCTATGGTTTGGATCTCGGTGTTCTCAATAGAAATGCCGCCGAAGTTGCCCCAATGAACTCCGTCTGCTTGTAGGGAGTCCGCTCACTCTCCAAGTCCTCTGTGGCTGCAATTGCTCTCAGGAGTTCCGTGCCTTCATCGACCTCGTCCGGGATGTCCTCCGGATCAGTATGAAACACGCAGTACTCAAGCCCGGCTTCCGTTAGTGCGTCATGTGGACACTCACATGTCTCTCGCTCGGGGTCAGGATGTAACGGTGAATCCAATCCCCACTCATCGGGATCATCGCCGTGCCACGTTTCGGGCTCGTCCTTCCGGGCGACGTAGGCGCAGGTCCCGTCGTTGGATGTCACGTTATGTTATGGGACGGGTTCCTGTTATGAAACTATCTATTTTGCCAGATGGCCTCACCGGCGGTGCACTGCTATATATCGAGGGTTGCCTGTTGAACGAAGCCCCCAACAGTAGCCTCCTGATACTCCTCCAGAGATAATCCGGCAGACCGGAGCGTTGCAATCCGCTCCTGGTCCTCTTCTGAGAGTTCTTCGAAGAATACGGCCTGTCTGAGATAGTATCCAATTGCTTCGGCAAGATATGGCGGGACAGCATTCCCGATTTGCTGTCGGATTGACTGTAATTTGCCGTGAAATTCATATGCATCTGGGAACGTCTGCAGTCGGGCTCCCTCCCGTGGTGTGAGCCCCCGGTCCTGAAACGGGTGGACGCAACGCTGACTGGAGGGCTTGGACATATTGGACGTGATAGCGACTGCAGGATCGTCAGCTGCCAGCCGGGAGTAGGTATTGTGATACCCTGAGGATGGCTGGTGTTCCTCCGGCAGCTCGCTCCGATCGCCGCCATCCTTCGGTAAGTGCGACAGTATCTCCAACAGATCGTCCGTGTGGTTTGGAGCAGTGTGATGAGTTACACTCTGGGAATCGCCCCGGAGGTCCTGCTGGAGTACCGTCGTGGGCGCTGACCGGTATGTCGATTGAGTGTCACCCGCCTCTACAACAGCCAGGTCACCGATACCGTCCATGACACCCGGCAGTGCGATCGGATCGAGTTCATACCCATCAAATGGATACTCCGGCTCCTCCCCACACCATGCGATTACCAACAGCCGACGTCGGAGCTGGGGCACACCAAAATCGCATGCCCGGACGACCCGACTGGTGATCTGATAGCCGAGATTCCTGAAGGATTCCTCGACGGCATCCAGAAACTTCCCGCCGGCAGTCTTCTGGATGCCCCGAACATTCTCAAAGATTGCTGCTCGCGGCCGCAACTCATCAACCCAGTCAATAAAATACTCGAACAGGTGATTGCGGTCGTCCGATCCATCGGGGCTCACAACCTCCGAAAAGCCCTGACAGGGCGGGCCGCCAGCGATCAGATCAACCGTCTCCTGCCCGACCAACTCAGTGATCTCGGCGGTCTTGATATCCCGAATGTCCGTCCCCATTGCATCGGCCGAGATGCCCGACCGGTTCTGCGCGTACGTCTGCCGGGCATCATCGTTGACCTCTACTGCCGTCTGGAGGTCAAAGCCGACCCGCTCGAGGCCCGCCGAAAGGCCACCTGCTCCAGCGAAGAGATCGACAAATGTGAGCGACGAATCAGCCATCTGGCTGCGTATTATCCGCAGCCTCACTTATCGGTTCCGGCTTATATTGTGGTATATGGTTGGTATCTGTATGGTAGAGTTATTCATTCTGTCTGGTATCAAACCGGTCAGTATCTGGTGTCGCTGAGCATGACTGCGGATGGAGCTGATGCACCGCTTGATCAAGCAGCATATGTGATGAGTTCGCGGTATCGTCGGATTGCCGTTGAGACATTGGCGGATGGCCCATCAACGCCAACCCAAATTGCCCGGACTGATGACCTGCAGCAACCCCATGTTAGTCGGGCCCTCTCCGAGTTACAGGAGCGAGACCTCGTGACGGTCCATGGCGATCAGTCCCGGACAAAACTCTATGCGCTGACTGACCGGGGACAGGAAGTCGTTGCCCTGCTGGATGATGTCGGAGGTGACGAGTGATGGTTGAACGAACGGAAGCCGAAGAACAGGCCATTCAGGACTTTCTGGCCGACTACTTCCGCGAAGAGTATCTCAACGGATCGGGACTGGTGGATGAAGAGCGACATATCACAAGCGAAGAGGAGGCCAAAATCGATGCGTTGCTGGAGCAGGTTCGCGAGCACTTTCCGCGTTCGAAGGGAACGCTAGGCCTTGCGATCGACTTTCTGCTTGTCACCGAGCAACTCTCACAGGTCGATTCATGGGTCAGCGGATTTGATCCAGCCCGTGATCACACCGATGCGCTTGACCGATACGAGACGACGGGGAAGGCAACACTGACATTCAAAATCAACGGAGACCGTATCGGGATCCGGCCGATTCACAATGCGGTTATTGATCTTTTCCGTCAGGACCTGCGACGGACCAACTTCCCATCCTCGCCCGGCCATCATACCGGCGAGTGGAGCCGATATGCGTTCATGCTAGATATCAGCCTGCAGCTCTCACGGGATGGCCGGTACCATGCTGTGCAGGCGGTTATTGACGCCGGGCTGGCGTTACTTGAGAAGAAGGAACTGCCAAGCCGGGAGCAACCGCTCCCCGATCCTTTCCTCGAGATTCTTCGGGAGTATCCCCGCAAGCATCCCGATGAGGAGGCAGGGACCGCCTATCAGGCCCTGGCGTATGGCTTCGTGACGGTTGAGTGGTCACATCTATCATTGACAGCTGACAAGCTGCGGACCGGGTCATCACGACAACATCGGTATGGCGATATTGACGGGTATTATGGGCCCGATCTGGTCGTTTCCGTTGAGGTGAAAGACAAGCGCATCACGCAGCGCAACGTGAGCAACGAACTCGGGACGATGATGGACCTCGCCGAAGAGACGACCACGACGGTCGTTGCGATGTGCCGAAGTGTCGAAACGGCTGCAGCGGAGACGCTTACCGAGGCTGGTGTGATTGTGCTGTCAGACCCCGACCTAGTTGATCGGATCGAGGCATGGGACTATTACAAACAGAATCGGGCTGTCCAGGGCATGATCCACTATCTGGAGAATATCGAAGAGAACCCGAAGGCAACCCAGCGGCTGCTCGCGTTTCTTGCTGATGTTGATCCAGGGAACAAGGCACTGGCGTATGTCTCTGAGTCCGCGTGAATCTATGCGATTATCAACAGCATCACAAA
>JBEQBL010000235.1:0-3275 GCA_041639835.1 Salinarchaeum sp. | reverse complement strand
ACCGGCCTGTTTGAGCAATTCATAGAGTCGTAATGCACGGTCACGGACAATTTCAATATGCTTTGCGCCGTGATCATTGTAGTTCATCCGATTGACCGGATTGACATTCTGGGCGCGTAGATAGGCTTGGACCTCCGGATCATCTTGCAGATATGTGAGAACACGATTGAGCCGGGCATCGGGAAATGGGTGGTCGGACTGTGGATCATAACCCGTAGTTCGATCAACGGTATCTTCGATTGGCTGCTCTTCAGATGCCATACGCTGGTCTTGGGATAGCCTGGAGAAAAGAATGCTGGCGGGCGCCACGCCAACAAGTTGGATGAGGCTATGAGACAAGCTCGTCAAGTGCTGCTTGAATGTCGTCATAGGGCGGTTCAGTTCCGGGATCATCGCCAACCCAACGGTATGTGATTGTGCCTGTCGCGTCAACAAGAAGAACAGATCGGGTGGCAATCCGCGTAAGCCCGATATCGGAAAAGGAGTCAACGACGTCGTATGCCTCAATCAACTCGCCATCCGGGTCACTAAATAACGGAATGGTCAGATCCTCGGCATCACGAAAGGCGTTCAGCGCAAACGGCAGATCACGGCTGATGCCAACGACTTGAACCGGGTGATCAGCAAATCGGGTATCGAGGACCTGCATCTCACTGGTACAAGTGCCGGTAAACGCCCCTGGAAAAAACGCAAGTAACACGGGGGGGTCGGTAAGGAGATCCGATAACGATCGAAGGTGGATCTCACCATCGGCCATAGGAGCGGTAAACTGTGGAGCCGAGTCGCCAACAGTTGGCATATAGGTAGCGTTTGGGCGGGATTATAAGATCGTTACGGCGGCTGGGAGCTATCCGGTGCGCCAGGGGGTCAAAGGTAATCAAAGAGGCGGTCAAAGAGGCCACTGGGGGAAGCATCGGCGGGAGGCCAGTGGCGAAACGCCTCAGCAATATCAGCGGTGTCGTTTGCGATAAGAGCCTCCTGTTCAGGGGCCACAACGATGATGTTGATATCGTAGTGTCCGTTGAAACCGTATTTGAGCATCGTACGCTCATCAATGGTACTGACAGCGGTAGTGACAGCCTTCGGAATATGATCGGTAACAACGCCAAAGGAAAACTCCGTACTGTAGTGTTCCTCACCGGGGTCAATCCACTCATCAGCAAGTGTATGCCCTAACTCGACCAAATCAGAGACGGTCTGCTGTGAGATGGTGTCGGTGGTGGTGACCAACACATGCTCATAGAGCTGGTGATGAGCAAAGGACAACGCAGGGTGCAGGACCTGTTTTTGTCGGTGAAGCTCAAGATAGCCATAAAGAGGAAAGCTTCGGCTGTTGATCTGTCGATCTTTCTGAAGATCATAGCTATGAGCAAGTCGGGCAGCAAGTTCATCGAGATAGTGATCATCCCACGTCGGGCGGGTGGTGGCCCCGGGGTCGGCTGAAGAAGACATAGACCTGAGTGTACACACATTAGCACCTCGTGTTTTTGACTGTGCCGACATCACATAGCCCATCATCGAAATGCCCGATGGCGAGACTCAGGTGAGGATGGATAGCATACGAGACAGAGGGGACATAATAAGGGAGACGATAGGCACAGAGTTGTCGTATGACCGTTTCAAAAGGCAAAAAGACTATAATTAGCACCAAGCAACACACGGCTAACGATGGTAACAGACACGTTCGTACCGCTGTTTGGGCTCCCTGTCGGGCCAGAGGTGCTCGTCATTGTTCTTATTGCGATTCTCCTATTCGGAGCCAATAAGATTCCAAAGCTCGCGCGGTCAAGCGGGGAGGCAATCGGGGAATTCCAAAAGGGCAAAGAGGAGGTTGAGCAGGAGCTACAACAGATGCGTGACGGAGAAGAAGAGTCAGCAGGCAACGTGGGGAGCGATACGCCGGTTGACTCGGAAAGTTCGACCGAGAAAAACTGACTGTTGGCCTGTGGGCGTGTGGCCTAGCGGACAGGGCGAGAGGTTCCTAACCTCTCGATCGCGGGTTCGAATCCCGCCACGCCCGTCGAGACAAAAGAACCAATCTGTGTTATTCCGAGTGAGCTATATATAAGCCAATGGCGGTGTGAATAGCGAAGATACCGTCAAAATACCGCAATCACGGGACAAAAAGCGCATTAGCGTTGCCCGAAGAAAAACGGGTAATGGGAACCGTCGTAAGTCTCGGAAGTATCAATATCGATTTCACCGGGCAGTTGACTGATGACAAAATCACGGCATTACGCGAACGCTACTCGTGGTTTCCGGCCCCGGATGAGACCGTTGCTGTTGATGAGATGCCAGCGGAGATTGACACCCTTGTCGATGAACAGTTCATCGGTGGGAAGGGGGCCAACCAGGCGGTCGCTGCAGCACGGGCAGGAGCGCAAGCAAGCCTTTGTGGTAAGGTTGGGAGTGATGCAACGACATACAATGTACAGCAGACAATCACTGATCGCGGGGTCGACACACACCACATTGAGGTCACCGAGGGGGCGACGGGAAAAGCGTATGTGTTTAATCAACCGTCTGGTGAAACACAAATCGCAGTTATCGAAGGGGCAAACGGACAGGTTGATACCGAGTATGTACAGCGACACTGGAAGGCAATAAGCACCGCTGACTGCCTGCTCTTGCAGAATGAAATCCCAACGGTAACGATGGCTGCAGTGCTTGATCAACTTGCCGAAGCATCAGCCACGCCGACGGTAATATTTGATCCGGCACCTCCGGCAGGGGCCGAGACACTGCTAACACATGAGCAAATCGATATTATCACACCAAACAGCCACGAGTACGCAGTGCTCAGTGATGCGATACAGGCGTATACGGGAACAGTCATTCAAAAGCAGGGTGCAGCGCCGCTTGTTATAAACCAAGCAAATGGGGCCGAACATACAGTAACCCCGCCGGAAGTGTCACCGGTCGATGCAACCGGAGCCGGAGATGTGTTTGCCGGGTATCTGGCAGCACGTCTTACCGACGGCGAGACACTTCGATCAGCTGTACAGGATGCTGCCGCCGCGGCGTCATTATCAACGACCAGGGAAGGAGCCCAACAGGCAATTCCACGGGCTGATGCTGTTGAGACGTTCCGTCAACAGGTGCCGTAGTTGTTACAAGACTGTTATGCTTGATACTTCTCGCTGGGTGACGTTGAGACGTTCCGTCAACTGCCGTGTTGAATAGCGGTGCTGACTGGGACGGTCGAATTTTTGATCGGCTTGTCAGGGGCTGATGCCAGCGGTCTCAAAATTGGTGCCGCTTCACTGTGGCTCAGA
>JBEQBL010000234.1:0-3280 GCA_041639835.1 Salinarchaeum sp. | reverse complement strand
GAATCAATCATCCTCATGCTCGCCTATCTTATCTTTGTTGGCTGGATCATTACCGAAACGATCGGCGTGACCGACCTGATTGTCGGGATTTGAGCATACAAAACACGAACCGGGGTACTCGTCCCAACTGGCCAGTACCACAACCCGATTGCTGTCTAACTTGCACAAGACCGATAGCAGCAAGCCTACGGTGATTATCCGCAGACCGCCTCAAATAGGCAATTTCACCCGCATGTGCTAGTTGACACATAATAAGGCGAGACTGGTATTGTCCCCATTTTGAATTACTGTTCACAATATCTAAATGGGTGGGCAACATATAGCTATCCGTGAGCGAGGATCAGTCAATCGAGGAACTGCGCGAACAGAAACTCGAAAAATTACGCTCGCGGGTGCAGGATGACGAGCAGGTATCGGCTGAACAGCCGGACACAGCAACAACGCCGACATCGCCGGTGACGATCAACGGCGCCAACGACCTTGCGGAAACGACGAGTCAGTACGATGTCGTTATCGCCGATTTCTATGCTGACTGGTGTGGTCCATGTAAGATGATCGCACCGGTACTTGAGGAAATCGCCGCCGAGACTGATGCCGCCGTTGCCAAGGTCGATATTGATCAGCATCAAGGGCTAGCTGGCGAATACGGCGTTCGTGGGGTTCCAACGCTGATTGTCTTCGCGAACGGCGAACCGGTTGACCGGATGGTCGGCATGCAGGAAAAACAGACGATCATGCGGGCGCTGTCCAAACACGGTGCCGCATAGTGTGGGCGACGGAACGGATCGACGTAATAGATGTGACCCAGTTCAACAACAGAGCATACTATATTCATGACTGAGGACCCAATCAAAATTGATGTTGCAGTAATCGGTGGCGGACCGGCCGGAACAAGCGCAGCCGTGTATACGGCTCGGGCTGACCAGACAACGTATATCTTCGACGACGGGGGTGGAACAACCCGGGATGTCGGGCTGATGGAGAATGTCTTTGGCTTTCCGGATGGGATCACCGGCCCGGAAATCGTCGAACGTGGCCATGAGCATGCGGTGAAATTTGGCGCGACAATCGTTGAAGAGGAGATTATCCGTGTCGGGCATGCCGATGCGGAAGGCGCCTACGAGCTTGAGACGATGGATAATGAGTATCTCGCACAGGGGCTTATTATCGCCAGTGGCGCCGCCTATGAGTCGCCAGCAATCAAACATGTCGACGAGTACGAAGGACAGGGGGTATCCTACTGTGTTGAGTGTGATGCCTACTTCTATCGCGATCGCCCGGTCGCTGTCGTTGGCGCCGAAAACTACGCCGCCAAGGAGGCTCTGATGTTGCTTGATTATACCGATGAGGTGCAGTTGCTCACAAACGGTGATGAGCTGACTGTTGATGCGGCACTTGAATCTCAGCTTGCGGACTCGAATATCGATGTGCGGACCGATCGGCTGGACCGACTGGAAGGTGACCAGGGGCTTGAACGGATTATCACCCGAGACGGCGAGACGATTCAGGTTGACGGCCTATTCGTCGCACTTGGTGCCGCCGGGGGGACGGATCTGGCTGAGAAGCTTGGAGTCACGACTGAGGGCCAGTATATTCAGACGGATGCCGATGCGGCGACAAATGTGCCACGCATCTATGCGGCCGGTGATGTCACCGGTGGTCAACAACAGGTAAACACCTCAGTTGGCGAGGGCACACGCGCAGGCATTAATCTCCTTGAGGAGCTTCGCGGCACATCGGGCTACAAGGACTATCAGAAACTTGAATCATCACCACAGGCATAACGCGATTGCATCCAAAGAGCGTCTGACGGGCGTCTTACTCAGGTTTATAGCTATTCACCACTGTGACACGTATAGGACCGATGGCCCAACAGACCTCAACACTGCAGGAATACTGCGAGGAATGCGGTCATGAAACACCACACACCGTTGCATTAGAGATTCGGCGCGAAGCTGGGAGTGGCGATGAAGTCGGCCATTCGCGGACCCCGTATCGAGTTGCCGAATGTCAGCACTGCGGGGCAGTCACAACCCTTCGGATGAACAATATCTAGCCCGCTGCCCACTCCATAGACTGTTCTCCCTCGTGACAATCAGCAAGACCGGGGCACTATTGTGTCTGCTCCTCGTCGGCCAGGTATGGAGAGTCTCAACCGGATGGCCATCGAACTGGTGGATGAGGCCCTCGATTTCGCGGAGGATTTGAATATCGGGGCATATGAACTCAACAACGATGCCACCGTTCTCGATTTTGGAGTTGACTTTACCGGGGGCATTGAGGCCGGATTACTGCTGACGGAAATCCAAACGGCCGGCCTGGCGACGGTGCAGTCACGGATGGACACGCTGGCCGGGGCACCACTGCCATATATTGATGTTACAACCGACCAGCCTGGTCTCGCGCTGTTAGCTGCACAAAAAGCTGGCTGGGAAGTCTCAGTTGATGGCTACGAGGCGCTTGGTAGCGGACCAGCACGAGCGTTGGTCGCACGTGAACCGGAGTTTCAGGCGCTTGAGTACGTCGATGCCTTTGATTTAACCGTGTTAGCCTTGGAAAGTGGACAGCTACCAACAGAGGCGGTCGCCGAGCACGTCGCCGAATTGACCGATGTCGACCCATCCGGGGTCTTTCTGCCAACCGTGCCAACAGCAAGCTTGTCAGGCAGCGTTGCCCTTGCTGCGCGAGCGCCGGAGATTGCTATGTTCCGGCTGTTTGAACTTGGCTATGATCCACAGAAGGTTCGATCTGTCAGCGGTACTGCACCAGTAGCACCGGTTCCCGGTGACGAATCAACCGCTATTGCACGAGTCAACGACGCACTAGCCTACGGCGGGCAGGCACATTTTGTTGTTGAAACGGATGATCCGGTCTTTGAGGAGTTGCCCTCGACAATGACCGATCGTCATGGGCGGCCGTTCGAGGAAGTCCTTGAGGAGGCAGACTGGGACTTCTATGCGGTTGATGAGAGTGTCTTTGCGCCCGCACAGGTGACCATTGACGTGATTGGGGGACCAACCCATGTCTACGGCGACGTGAATGAAGCCCTTCTTGCGGAAAGCTTTGAGATCGCATAAGTGTATCAATCCGAATAGCTCATCAGACCACACGCGTATATTCGACTATGGCCACCAACGCCCGCGGTATCTCCGATCTTGTTGGCATGGGGATTTTGTTGAGCGTGACTCTTCTTGTGATTATCGCAGCTGGGGCCTTGGGGGTCGTATTTCATACACCGGAGTTGACGACGGCAAATCCGGACAGTGAGTTTAGCTTTGAT
>JBEQBL010000233.1:0-3289 GCA_041639835.1 Salinarchaeum sp. | reverse complement strand
CCGTGGCCGGACGGGCGGCTGTCACCCCATCAGACGCACCGGCACCACCGTTGAACGTAATCTCTTCTGTTGTCGTGTACAGCCGCGTTTCACCGGAGTTGAGCCGATTGACTGGCTCGTCGAGAATGTTAGCGATCCGTTGAGCAAGGGTGTGTCCGTCAACGTCGTTGTTCCGTCCATCGACGATGAATAGCGGAATCCTCTCCGCGGCCTGTGCCTTCCGGAGATTGGATAGTACCTTTGCCGGACGCGTGTGCGTCGTGGTCTCGATTTCGATCGTGAACTCAGAGTCGAGGTCCGGATGCGTCGCCAGTGCGTCCGGACGGTCTCGGCCGTCTTTATCCAAGACCTGTACCGAGAACCCGTGGTCACACAACAACTCCTCAACGGTAAACAACAGCCGATCGTGGCGCTCACTACCCCCGGTTGGCGAGTCAGTATCGGGTGTTGCGGTGTCTTCACCCGTTGGCGTTAGCCGACAGACAACGTCATCGGTCTTGGTCTCTACATCAACCTCTATCAATGGGGAGCGCTCCCTGATATCCGGAAGAGCTTCAACGTCCAGACTCTCGGGCATTTCTTCCTCATGACGCGTCAGTAGTTCGTCATCGACCGTTGAGACAGCCACCCATCCGTTTTCCTCGCGAACGCCGGCGGTAAGCTGGACTGCACGAATCGCCCGGGCCATCGCAACCTCAAGATGCTGGGTGTCGTCGGGTGTTTGGGCCCCAGTTGGTGTCGCTGCTGATGATGCTGCCATTGCGGAGGACACAACTCCATACTGCTCCTGTGTGCGTTCTTGCATGCTAGCAAGCGCTGCCTGAAACTGTGTTTCCTCATGCTGAGCAAGCGGGTGCTCACTCTCAGGATGGCCAGGGGGAATCGGAAGCGGTGCTAAACTGAACGGTTCTGGCCCGGTTTCGCCAAATGTTGGACTTGGTAAGCGAGCAATCCATTCACCACGTGGTAATGATCGAATCCGGTTAGCAAACGCTACTGGATCCATCTCTTCGTGCGCCATGACCTTTGCAATCTCCTGATCAACGTGGATCTTCCCGACAAGTGGACTGCCAACATCGTTCAGCACATTGAGATAAGCCTGCCGATCACCCTCAGCTTGGAGTTGCTCAGGAAACTGCATTGACAGGCCAACGGAAAGGCGAAGACTCCGACCCTTTTCCAGCAGGGTACTCATCATTTCCGATACCGCCACACTTGCAGCTTCATCAACCAGCAGATTCACTACATAGTCCTCAGGCTGGGCCTGTATCCATGATGAACGCTGCTGAAGTGAATCGTATAGCATCGTCATAATAAGGCCGGTCATGACCGTGGCGGCCTCATCTCGCAGGTCTCCAAGTTCAAACAGCAAGACAGCATTTTTATCGAGGTGATCACGAAATGAAAACTGGGGCTCAGTATTACTGAAGATCCGGCGGAGATGTTCATCCTGTGATATATAATCAAGCCGGTTACTGACTCCACCCATGATCGTGCCAAACGTGTTGGCATCCAGTTGCAACTGACGGCGGATCGTCTGATACACCTGTGGCTGCTGCGATCGAGGGGCCTGTTCTGGGTTGGGTTGGGGGGGACCAGCGGCCCAGAGTTGATCGACAATCGCCTCAAGATGGTGATGCCCGAAATAATCCGGATGATCGCGGTCAATCCCGTTCTCAGGCCCGTACTGTTCGTCATATAGCGCCTTGATCAGGTATTTGATCAGATTTGGCGCTACAATGGCCTGTTCATATCGGTCGGCTCCCATGACCATCTTGAGAATGAGTTCATAATGATCGGCTTTGTCTTGGATTGCATCGATCCGATCCACCCCCTCAGCCAGGGCTGACTGGAGATTGAAAAAGGCAAAGCCAGGAAGAATCTTTGGCAGTGGAAAGTGTATGACCGTCGTCTCAAAATCGTCGTGTCCAAATCGCTGGTGATGCGCTCGCATATAGTTTTGACACAGTCCATCACCCTTCGGATCAATCAGGATGACCGGTCCGGCTGTATCCGCGTGTAGCGACAGGGCATCATTCAGAATAGCTTTGGACTTGCCAGCCCCGGTAGTCCCGAATCGTGCATAATGCGTCGAGAGCAGCGATGGTGGGATCCGGACCGGCTCATCTTCAGGGGTGCCGGTGTCATCAATGGCATATCCAATTGCCATCCCGGTGCGAAACTGGGACAGTAGATCCGGATGTGGACGCGGTAACGGGTTTCGCGAGCGTTGCTCAGACCGTGTTCCACGGGAGCCTTCGATGGTCAATGTTGTTGCGGACGGGACAATGGTGAAATGTGCAAGCTCATCACCATTTAAAATCAGATCCGGACGAGTACGGCCACGCCCGGTGATAAGATCGGCATCAAGAACGCGTTTGAGTAACTGCCGGGCATATTTCTGTGCCGCTGCTTCCCGGAGCCCACGTTCCTTCGGCCGGCGGCTCGTGAGCTTGTAAAATGGGCCATCAAGCGGATTCAATGCCTGGGCAAGTTGATCAAGACGTTGGGAAAGCGCCTCTGGCTCCGGTGTATGCGGAACACCAACCGCGCGAATGTTGGCTTGGAACGTCCGTTGTGGGTGTTTTGCATCAATCCGATCAAAGCGGTTTGTCGCCGCACTTCCCACACGGTAATCCCGCTCCTCATCTGGTCGCTCCTGCATCTCAAATAGCGGTCCAAGATACCGCTGAGTAATAGTGTCACGGCCGCTCATCAGATCTTCTTTACGGAGTTCGGCATCGGCGGACCAGTCTGGATAGCGCTGCCACACCACCTGAAATGCCATTGGGGCGGCTGCTTCAGTCAGATGCTCAATAACGACTGCCAGTGGATGCTGTTGGGTATCAAACTCCGTTGGATCCGCCTGTCCGGATGCATAGGGCGCAAGTGTTGTCATCCAGTCCTGTTTGCGTTCGGCATGGCCCATCCATTGTATGCCCTGTGGAGCAAGCGTACTGAGCGGAGGACGTGCCAGTACCGTCCCGTCAGTTGTCAGCGCTGGATGTGAAAGCGCTGTCAGCGGGCGATCGGCTGGAATCGCTGATGGGGGAGCAAGTTTATAGGTCGCCTCTTCTGTCTCAACAAGTCGTGAATCGGGATCAGATATGGCAGCGCTACCTCCCCCATCTGAGCGTTCCATATGAGTCGTGTCTTGAGACTCAGCAACAGGGGGTGATGATGGAAACTGCCCGGCTGCAAGCTGTTCAGCAAATGTGGACCGGTCATACTCGTACGGGGGGACCAGCCGCTTCCAGAGATCAATCTCGATCTGCTCAATATCGAATGT
>JBEQBL010000232.1:0-3303 GCA_041639835.1 Salinarchaeum sp. | reverse complement strand
TGTCGCCGGATCAGCACCCCGGTGTACGCGGTCACCTATCCCGCCCTACTTCGCTCATCTTGACGGGTTCGCTCGTTGAGGGTGGGGCTTGTCGGTTGAGATCCGGGAGTACAGTGCCAACCCGTCCACCGGGTGCCAAATCCGGTGATATCGGCCGGTCGCCGTTGTGTATCCACTGATCATCTGGTTGGCTGCTTGGACCGGCCCACCGGGAGACGTCCGCTGACGACCAGAAAGTCCCGTGCAAATACCGCAAGCGAGGGGGCCAAGACAACCGGTGCTACTCCCCAAATCAACGCCGGTGGCATAACCGGGAGCAATGCTGCGGTCACAAACAGCATCTGAATCCCGGCTAAATATCGCCCAATCTCATTGTCCGGGCGATCGAATACCGGTCGGCCGCGATACTGGCGCCAGTAAAGACTGCCCAGAAATGCATACCGCGCCACTGACAGGGACAGATACCAGACTGGCAGTTGACCCCAAAGCACAGCCACAAGCGGAGCGGCAACAAAGCCAAAACTATCAAAGGCAATATCAAGGCGTTTTCCAAGGGTGGTCTGTTTACCAACTGTCCGTGCAACTGTCCCATCAATCCCATCAAGCGCCACCCCGGCCCCATAACAGAGCGCTGGCAGCCACACAAGCGTTGCTGTCGGAGGGACAACAATGAACCCAGCAACAATCGCATACAATACACCGCGGATCACCGTTATGAGATTTGCCGCGCCAAGTAAGTGCCCCCAGGTCTGTTCGGTGGCTGGTGTTGTCGTGATCAGCCAGCGAAGATACCACAGTTGTACCGCCCAGCAGACCCCGACAATCGCGAACCCCTGCCATCCCCACGTCGGCAGCGTTGTCTCGACAAGAAACGACAGCCCTACCGCAGTTGCCGAGACAAATAATAATACGGGCAGTCCGATCCGAACCGGGGCCGGCACCGCGGTCCGTGACTGTCGCCGTGCCATTGCTACCGGAGCCCCGCAGGCTGCTGCCGTAACATGTCCTTAACAGTCGGTCGTGTCTGCTCGCTATCGACAGGTCTGGCTGCTGTTCTCATCCGGTTAATCGACGGATTTGATTACGGCTACAGACAGTTAAACATGTCACCATAATATACATCCGAAATTCCCGTTCCAAACGGATAGCCCGGAGTCTTCTTTTGGTCCAGTGACCTATTGCTCTGCCCTGATAGGGCTGTTCAAGCCGGAAGGCTGCCCGCAGCGGTGGTCTTTTGTCCTGGTTTATCCAACCAATAGTGTGAACGAACCGGGGATGGGGATTGGGAAGAAAGCCTATCTTCGTGTCTTGCAGGCGATTGGCCGTCGGATACCATATGGTACCTCCGTGTATGACCGATCCTGGGACGTGCTGGTCGTGCTCGATGCTTGTCGTGCCGATCTGTTTCAATCCGTTGTTCCCGATAGCACCCTTGATGTCGATTCCACAGCCACCCTTCGATCGGTTGGTAGTTCATCCTCGGAGTGGCTTGAGAATACCTTCCTTGACACCCCGGAAACCGCCGAGACGGTGATGGTAACCGGAAACACCTGGACGGATCGATATCTGGATGCGGACGCCTTTCTGGCACTTGATGAAGTCTGGAAGTACGCCTGGGATGAACAGCTTGATACCGTCCCGCCGGCGGCCATCACCGACCGGGCCATTGCCCATGCTCAGGCCCGCGACCCTGATCGACTGATTGTCCATTATATGCAGCCCCATCACCCGTTTATTCCAGCCCCACTTGTTGGCGATGAGGGAATGGCACGTACCGGCAGTTATAGCAGTGGTTCAAATCCCTGGAGTTTGCTTCGACAGGGCACACTTACCGCTGATGCCGTGTGGGAAGCCTATGCGGCGAATCTCAGACACGTCCTCCCGGAGGTCGCTACACTCATTACTCACGTTGCTGGACGTATTGCCATCACCGCCGATCATGGCAATCTCTTCGGTGAGTGGGGGCTGTATGGCCATCCAATGCACACGCCGATCCCTGCGTTGGTGACCGTCCCGTGGGCGACAACTGATGGAGCCGGACAGACGACGTATGACCCGTCGTTTGAGCCACCGGAGCCACTGCCGGTCAGTCGTGTCTACGGCGCTGATACCGATGCTGATCGCCTTGATGCGTTAGGATACCTGTGATCGCTTGGAATTGGTATACCGATGTCCTCGGAGACGATTGTTAACTCGCAGCAGCAACTGCGTAGCCACTGGCATATGTCGCAACCCCGATGGCCAGCAAAATCGTCAATATGCCCCATGGTGGCGAGATAAGCAGGCTGATCACAAGGGTAATCATAATACTGAGAATTGCCGCCGTCATCCCGGCGAGTTTGGCATCCGTCTTATGTGAGTTCATCACATAATCGATGTCTCTGTGGCGTCTTGAAGATGCTGCTCGGCGGGATGCTTTCCGCCATTGGTGTCCCGTGACCTGGCCCGTCGTTGCGTATCACTTCCACCCCCAATATCCGAAAACGAAGGACACTAGCGCTGTCCATTCCTACTGCTTTTCATGCAGTTGTTCTGGCACCGCCGGGACCCCCGAACGCGTGATAACGCCGGGCTTGCGGCGGCTGCGCGAAGTGGTACTGTCGTTCCGGTCTTTGTCTATGATCGTGACCTACTGAGTACGATTGGCGCTCGTCAACGGGCGCTGTTTCTCCGCTCGATCCGGAAACTCAAGGCGACATATCGGGACCATGGCAGTGATCTCATTGTCCGCGCTGGGGCTCCCGAAGATGTCCTTGTTGATCTTGCCGACACCTATGATGCTGAGACGGTGTTTTACAATGAGCATTATCGGGCGGCCCGTCGAAACCGCCAACGCCGTGTTGAGGACGCCCTGGCCGGAGCTGGTGTCGATACCGATTCGCGAACTGATCTGGTCTTGGTCGATCCAGGCCGGCTTGAGGCATCCTATCCAAACCACAGCCAGTTCTACAACGACTGGGAGACCGTTCCAAAACGCGGGCCCTACGCCCAGCCTGATGCGGAGTCGCTGGCGGCTGTCTCCGATGCCACAACCGTACCTGATCCGGATGTCGATATTGACCTGCCACCAGCCGGGTATACGGCGGCCCGAGAGCGCTTTGATACGTTTCTTAACGAGGGCATCACCTCATACAACGACACCCGCGATGACATGACACGGGCTGTTGAGGCTCCGACACGGGCTGTCTCGCGGATGTCACCGTATCTCGCTGTTGGGGCCATTGGGATTCGCGAACTATGGGCTGGAGCCAGTGAGATCTATGATGCTGTCCACGGCGGTGAGCGTCGCAATGTGGATAAATA
>JBEQBL010000231.1:0-3307 GCA_041639835.1 Salinarchaeum sp. | reverse complement strand
GTTCCCCGTGTGGAACCACTCCGTTCCACGGTCGAGGATTCCACGTCCGCTTCAAACGACCGTGGGTACTGGCCTATGGAGAGGCGCTCTCGCATTCTTCGGAGTGCGAGGCGGTGGGGCACGTCCATTTAATTCCCGGTGACTTCCACTCGGCTCGCTAGTTGAACGTTTGCGTTGGAAACCCTGATTGGCTTCTGCAGCGTGGATTGGTGCCTTGTTTTCGGGGTCCTCCCACGAGTAAAATTGAGGGTTTTCGCCTCGCAATCCGTATGAACTCCCGAAGTTTGGCGAACGGGAGTGAGTGCAGGCGGCGGTTCATATATAGAAATGGGCCGGCGCAGATTCGAACTGCGGTTACGGCCACCCGAAGGCCGAAGGATACCAAGCTACCCCACCGGCCCGCAGATGAAGCAACGATAGCGGTTCGTTTAATCGTTGTGCTTCCGACCGCGTTCACTCACGTGTTTTTATTTTTGATCATCCTGTTTCGATGACGTGGCTCAGTGCGTTGCAACCCGTATTTTGATTCCCATCAACTGGCTTGCTGTGGCTAATACTGTGTGAACCCCTCCGTATCAAGATAGTTATTTGCGACTGTAATCGCCTGATCAGCATGTATCGCCTGTGGCCCAAGTGTTATTCGTTGATCACAGTGGGTATCGAGAAGTGTCTGCTCTGTGTCCGTCACCGACTGATGATCGGCAAGGACAAAAATTGGGTCTGCTGGCGGCTCCTGTTCAACAATCGGAGTGCCGTCCTCATGTAACTGAATAATCGTTCCTGCTTCTATCCGATCAAGCGTTTCCGCGACCCCGAGTCGGTAGGTCTTGATCCCTGGTGCGGATTCGACCGGCTGATATCCAATTGCTTCCTCGGCAGCCTGTAGGGCATTCTGCAACCGGGCAGCAATTGAGCGCTCATCAGGGTGGAGGTGCCGGACCGTGCTCCCATCGATTTCGATTGCTACAGTATCATCAACCACGATATGCAGTCGTACATTCTCACGGACGGCATGTGAGAGCAGTAATGCGCTGTTGACACACCGACATAGCAGATCAATCCGTCCCGCTCCGGCAAGATCGTTAAGCGTAAAATTCCCATCCGCCGGTGCCTCGTGTGCGATTACAACGAACTGTCGCATACCCTTGCTTTGCAATGTGGCATTGTAAGCCCGGCTAGCGACGACTGCATGCTTTTTATGTTAGATCCTGGCTCATATTCACATACTGTGTGTCCTTTTCGGTCAGCAGTGGACGGGCTCTTTTAATATAGTCCGCCTTTGCCTTGTGAAACGATGGGCTGATCGTTACGGTTATTCGCCGGGCAGTGCTAGCTATCAGCCGTGTATTGGTTGGAGTTTGCCGGCGAGGATGACGTGCTTGCGGCCCTTGAGGCGAGTTATGCGACAGATGCGTTACAGGTACTTGCCCCGGGCGTCGCGACCGCTGCTGACATCACTCCTGAACGTGTGGCTGCACTTGCGTTTACGCGTGCTGCGGGACCTGTTCTTGGGCAGACCACTGGCACACTCAAAGCAGCCAAGGAGTGCCTTCGATCAACCCCCCTTGCGTCCTCACAGCCCGATGTCCCACAGACTGTTGCCGTTCGCGCTCGTGATATCCGAGCCACAGCTAACGTTGACACACAAGCGGTGGAGCGGGAACTTGGCGCTATCCTCGTTGATCGCGGTTTTCGTGTCGATCTTGATACCCCAGACCGGCAACTGCGGGTACTCTTTGCTGCCGGTGATCCAGCTCGTGATGCTGCAGCATCTCCACCGGCTCAGTTTGACCCCGTGACGGCCGGACAAGTGTCAATTACAGCTGAGTCTTCAGTTTGTCTGCTCGGGTGGACGACAGTTGCTCCTGATCGCCAGTTTGGCCATCGGGCGCCAACTGACCGCCCGTTTTTTCGTCCTGGCAGTATGGATCCACTACTTGCCAGAGCCTGCGTCATGATGGCTGGCGCTGGTCCGACCACACGACTGTTAGACCCTATGTGTGGCACCGGGGGAACACTGCTTGAGGGTGCCCTTGTCGGCGCTTCGGTACTTGGTGTGGATGCTGATCGTGACATGATACATGGTGCCCGTGACAACCTCCAGGCCTATCTTGATACCCAGTATGAACTGTGCCGTGGTGATGCGACGGCCCTCCCGGTTGCTACCAACGGTATCGACTCCTTTGTTGTTGATGTGCCGTATGGCCGCCAGTCTGCGATCACTGCTCCGGATCGTCAAACGCTCGTTGGTGATGCCCTCTCAGAACTGCATCGCGTTGCGTCAAGAGGTGTCCTCGTTGGTGACCGTCGCTGGATCGATGCCGCTCTGGATACTGGTTGGTCAATTGAGGCAATCGCTCCCCGGAGGGTGCATCGCTCACTGGTTCGATATCTGCACGTCCTGACTCGTGCCGACTCCTGACCGTTGTTCCCTCACCTGATCGGTCACGTTCTTTAATTCCTTGACCTCGAAGAGGCACCACTGTGGTGACTGCTCCATGCGTGTGACCGTTGGGTTCAAAGGTGACACAGCACAGACGCCTGCGCTTTGCTCAGATCCGCCAGCCCCTGATCTGCTGATCATGCGTCATATCTTCGCATGTAAGACGACAGATTTCATGGATTGCCAGCCTACACCGGTTGTCGCACCCGGTACGGCGACAACGGCTTCCATTCTCTGTTCCATCAAAGGAGGCACTTGCCATGGATGACCCGCATCCTTCCTCGCTTCTGACGATCTATCCCCCTTCCGGGCCGGTGGCGATCACCCACGGCCACTCAGCGGACCGACTGGCGATCCGTCGACTCGTCGATGCGGCCGCGCTTTCGTTGGCCGATACCTGCATTCCACAGCAACTGGCTGCCGGTAACGTGCTTGTTGCTCGGGCCCATCCATCGACAGAGGCTACGGCTGTTGGTACTGTTGTACTGAGTCCTCCGGCCCGTACTCCGGATGATATCCCACAAGCAAGCGGACGACATATTGTGGCAATCGCCGTTCGTCGGCGGCGGCGTGGAAGGGGAATCGGACGCGCACTAATTGAGGCCGCTGGGCAGCAACATGGACTTTTGACCGCCCGGTTTCGACGGGCTGTACGTTCTTTCTGGGACGCCCTTGGATTTCAGATTGTGCCGATTGAATCGGATCGGTTCTGGGGCTCTCGTCAGTTTGCCTCCACGTAGCGCTCAGCTAACTGTCGGCCTGCCGCTAGCAGTTCCTGACAGCGTGTGTCGGTTCCTGCTTCGGCATATACCCGCAGTTTTGGCTCAGTGCCACTCGGGCGGAGTAACACCCACGCATCCGTTG
>JBEQBL010000230.1:0-3307 GCA_041639835.1 Salinarchaeum sp. | reverse complement strand
CAACAAAAAAAGTAAAAAACGGCGACAGGCTCCGATTATCGGATGACATCAACGCCACGTTGGCGCTCAACCTGATCGCGCCCACCGTCGCTTTGTGCGCTGTCATACACATCGCCGGATCCGGCAGTATCAAGATTCTCACTGGCGTCGTTTTCAATCTGCGCACGAGAGCGGTCCGCCTGACGCTGTGTACTCGGACCAAGCACCTGGGCCGACTGAACACCGGTCATAATCGCCATAACGCGGACCTTGCCTTTGTACTCATCGCGGATACGAGCGCCCCAGATGACATTAGCGCTGGCATCAAGTCGCTCGGTGATGTTATCAGCAATTCCCTCAGCCTCCTTAAGCGTCAGATCCGGTCCGCCGGTAATGTGGACAAGACCACCAGAGGCCCCACGATAGTCGACATCCAAAAGCGGATGGTTCATTGCGTCGCGAACCACCTCATCAGTCTTGTTTTTATCCTGGGTCTCGCCGACAAGCATCACTGCGACCCCACCTTGGTTCATGATTGTCGTCATGTCGGCATAATCCAGGTTAATCAAGCTGGGCTGGGTGATTGTCTCGGAGATGCCCTTGACAGTCTCGGCGATGATCTGATCCATTACCGAGAAGGCCTTGCCAATCGGGAGGTTTGGCACATAATCAAGCAACCGATTGTTATCCAAGACAATAATTGAGTCAGCCTCATCGCGAAGCTTCTCAAGTCCTTCTTCGGCTTTGACTGTCCGGGCACGCTCAACGTTAAACGGCGTTGAAACCATGCCAACGACGATGGCTCCTTGATCTTTGGCAATCTTTGAGACGACCGGGGCTGCGCCCGTGCCAGTCCCGCCGCCCATCCCGGCGGTAACAAACACAAGGTCAGCCTCGCCGAGTACTTCCTTGATTGTCCCCTGCGCCATTTCGGTTGCCCGCTCACCGATTGATGGATCACCGCCGGCGCCAAGGCCTTCGGTAAGGGACTTGCCGACAAGGATCTTCGTGTCGGCCTCGATCATCTGGAGATGTTGTTTGTCGGTGTTGATTGCAATTGACTCGGCGCCGTCGACGCCGATGTTGTACAGTCGATTAACGGTGTTGTTTCCAGCGCCGCCACACCCGACGATCACAATTCGGGGATCGCCGAATTCATCACCATCAAAGTCCGTCTCACGCTGTTCCTGTTCTGCATTATCAAGTGCCTCTTTAACGATGTCTTGCATTGTTTTAGGCCCTCGCGAAAGGATCGGGCTGACGGTCGGCTGGGTCAGCCTCCTCGTCGATCATATCTCGTACGGCGGCCCGGATCGCCTCACTTCGATTCGGATACTGGCCGGATTCGACCATCCGTTCGACCTGTTCGATTTGTTGTTTCGGAATGCGGAGTGTCACACGCTCCATGGTTAGTCTCCCCGTTTGCGAATCAGACGATCGCAGATACCGTATGACATGAGTGGGTGCCACATGTAAGACGACCGTCTTACGCAACTGAAACGTTATCGCAGTGTGTATTAAATGTGTCGGCTATGTATGACGCTGATGTCGTACATCGGCTAAGCGTGATCCGGGTCTAAAACGTCTGCAGCCGGGGTTCGTCGGCCACAGCTGGGACAAAATGCCCAGTCGGAACGGATTTCATCACCACACTCACAGAACAGCCGCCGGGAGACCTTTTCACCGCAGTTTGGACAGTAGATATCATCAGAGCTGAGTGTCTGGCCACATTGCTCGCATGTGTCCTCGGTGTCAGACGACGGGGTATCAGGCGTCTGTGTTGTCATACGTTGCTCATCGTCTGGCTGTGACTGGTGGCGATCGGCCTGGACCTGAGACGTTGCGCTATCAAGGCTAATGTTTACATTGACATCAGGCGTGGTGAGTTGACGATCAATAGCATCAGCCACAAGCGTATCAACGCGGTCTGCGATGAGGTCATCAATCGTTCCGGACGGGTCAGCCGTTGTGGCCTGCGATGAGGTATCGGAGGAATGAGAGTCAAGATACTGCCGCAGGGCTCGCCGCATGACCTCGCTTTTCGAGGCATCGAACTCCTCAATAGCCGCAACAAGGTCATCATCGGCCCGGAACGTGATCTTGCTCATTAGTTGGGATAACACACAGCGGATACTTAATACCCTCGGCAATGTCTGACATTTGTCTGTCGGGAGTTAATCTAAAAGGTAACGTTTAATCCCAGGGACCCAGTAGCAGTCATTGACCGCCCTTAGCTCAGTCTGGTAGAGCAGTCGACTGTAGATCGACTTGCCCCCCGTTCAAATCGGGGAGGGCGGACGTTCTTACATACATTCACATGGAAATATACTCAGCAAAAGCTGAGTTAAAGACGTTGTTAATCACTTCGAGGAACGACTCAATACGGGATCGTATTACGCCGCGATCACTCCAAGTCAAAATGCTCAGCTGCCGTCTGCATGTCTTTGTCACCGCGTCCACAGAGATTGACCAAGATTGTATCATGCCGGTCCTCCTCAGCAAGCTTACACGCTAAAGCGATGGCGTGACTGGGTTCAAGAGCTGGAATAATACCCTCGGTTTCGCTTAGTTCACGGAATGCCGCAAGCGCCTCCTCGTCGGTAATCCCATGATACTCAGCACGACCCAGTGACTGTAATGCAGCGTGTTCGGGACCGACAGCCGGGTAGTCAAGTCCGGCACTGACCGAGTGGTTTGTCGTCTCCTCGTCAATAACATGTGTTTTCATCCCCTGGAAGATCTGGGGCTTTTCACGTTCGGTTGCCGACAGCGGGGCGGAGTGTTCATTCGTATCAAGTCCTTTGCCGGCTGGTTCCGCACCATAGAGGGCCACCTCCTCATCATCGATAAACGCACTGAACAGTCCAATGGCGTTTGATCCGCCACCGACACAGGCAACACAGGCATCAGGGAGTTCGCCGTGAAGATCAAGAATCTGATCCCGGGCCTCACGGCCAATCACAGACTGGAACTCACGAACCATCCGGGGATATGGATCAGGACCGACGGCACTGCCAACAAGGTAATGTGTATCTTCAAAGGTCTCAGCATAGTCCTCAAGAGCAGCATCGACAGCCTCAGCAAGGCCTTTGTTCCCGCGTTCAACAGGTCTGACATCGGCGCCCATCAGTCGCATGCGGAAGACGTTCATCTGCTGGCGGGCCATGTCCTTGGTTCCCATATAGACGGTGGTCTCCATGTTGAGCAACGCACCAACCATGGCCGTTGCAGTCCCATGTTGTCCGGCCCCGGTTTCAGCAATAAGTCGGTCTTTGCCGGCGCGTTTGGCCATCAGGCCTTGTCCAAGAGTATTATTTACTTATGTGCA
>JBEQBL010000229.1:0-3333 GCA_041639835.1 Salinarchaeum sp. | reverse complement strand
CTGTCACTCAGTCGTCCCGCGGATCGTCAACCAGTTCGTAGAGGCCACTTTCGTAGGCTTTTTTGACGTGTCCAGCGGCGACAAGGACGTTCAGATGGGTGTGAATGGTCTGCTTCGACAGACCTGTCCAATCCACGAGAACACGGACTGGAGCGACGTTCCAGGTATCAGTGCTGCCGAGGCCGGCGCGTGGATTGCCTGGCTGATTGAGGCGTAGGACGCCGTCAAGGAGGATCTGTGATGCAGCGCCGCGAGTTCCTCCACGCGGCCGCCGCAGTCGCCGGGGCCGCAGTCGGCGACGTGCCCGACACCGGGAGCACAGCCCAACAGAACCGGCTTCTGGAGCTGGCAGACCGCGTCGAGGACGAGCGGTGGGCCTACGAGATGACGCGCAACCTCGCCTATGTCCGCTCGGGGCTGGTGAACGCCGAACTCGACGCCCTGTGCGAAGGAGCGCGAACTGAAGCGCGTCTTCGACCGCGGAAAGGGCAACACGAACAAGATGGATGAGAAGGACGACCAGTGGGCCGAGGAGTACCGCCTGGCATTCATCAACGCGCTTGAGGAGCGAATCGGGGAAGGATCGTAGACAAGTGACAAGATGGTCGCTGTCTACCGCCACGACGCCCACAAGATGAACGGACAGCCGCACGACTACGCCCCAGAGACGTTCGCCGGGGTGCCCGTGAACGAGAGCCGACGCGATCTCCGTGAGCCAGAGGAGAAGATCCTTGAGCAACGGAAGGTCTATTGGCTCCAGACCGTCGACCACGGACAGGTCGTGAAGGACGAGGATGATCGCCTGGTCGAGACCGCGAAGAGCAGTATCCTCCGGGTCGGCACGCACTCGAAGTACGGGTTCGGAGAGCTTTGAGTGAACCGCCTCGGGGTCAAGCCCCGAGGCATTCGCCTCGACAGCCTGTAAAGCCGGTCGACCTCCGTCAAGACCAGTGTAAGAACTCAGAGAAGACCGGCAAAACTACGGAGTAAGAGAACCGAACAATGACAGGCGAATCGGCGACTAAACATCACGCGGTTCTGTGATTGAGGAAATCGTATCCACAACAACTGTTATGTTGCTGTGTGGTATTCATCGGTCCCGGGCTTTTTATCCCACTCAGGCCGAACGTTCAGATATGACCGATGGTGAGGACGCCGCAGACGTATCGGATATTCGAATGCCAGATGACAGTGAGGTCTTTGCGGAAGTCACCAACATGCTTGGTGCTAACCGTGTCACCGTTCGCTGTGCCGACGGTGTCGAGCGAACAGCTCGCATTCCAGGTAAAATGCAAAAACGAATCTGGATTCGTGAAGGCGATATCGTGCTTGTTGAACCATGGGACTGGCAAGACGAGAAGGCGGATATCACGTGGCGATACGAACAGGCCGAAGCCGAAACCCTCCGCGAAAACGGGTATATCCACGAATCCGGTGCCGCCTAGTCACCTGGTTCCTTTTTTGCGCCGTTAGGCGAATAGCTCGCGAGTCTCTTCAATCGCCTCAAGAAGTGCGTCAACCTCACGACGCGTATTGTAAATATAGAATGAGGCTCGGGCAGATGCTGATACCCCGAGTTTGTCATGCAGTGGCTGTGTACAGTGATCCCCCGCCCGAATCGCCACAGCGTACTCGTTCATAATTGAGGCTAAGTCATGGGCGTGAACGCCATCTAAATTAAATGCAACCAGCCCTCCCCGGCGGTCTGGTTCTGCCGGCGGTCCATACACCTCAATGTCGTCCATTGCTGCGAGTTGGTTATAAGCATATTCTGCGAGATACTCTTCGTGTTCTTTGACCGCGTCCATGCCAATGGTTTCAAGATACTCAATCGCCGCGTCAAGTGCAACTCCCTGTGCGATTGGTGGTGTACCTGCCTCAAACTTCCACGGAAGAGCATTCCACGTCGCATCCTCGAAGGTCACCTTCTCGATCATCTCACCACCATAGAGGTAGGGGTCCATCGCATCGAGAATATGCTCTTTTCCGTAGAGCACTCCGATCCCCGTTGGCCCAAGCATCTTGTGTCCAGAGAAGGCATAAAAATCGGCATCCATGGCACCGACGTCTACCGGCCGTGTCGGGGCTGACTGTGCGCCATCGATAAACGCTAATGCATCCTGTTCGTGTGCCATCGCGACCAGTTCGGCAACCGGATTAACTGCTCCAAGCGTATTCGAGACGTGTACCGCTGAGACAAGTGCGGTATCCGGCCCGATCACCTCTCGGGCATGGTCCATATCCAATTCCCCACTGTCGGTAATCCGGATATATTCGACATCCGCCCCCGTGCGTTTGGCGATCTGCTGCCATGTGACAAGCGATGCATGATGTTCCATCTCGGTCAGTACGACCGTGTCACCGGGGCCTAACTCCTGCAAGCCCCACGCATATGCGATCAGATTCTCCGATTCGGTTGTATTCTTTGTAAAAACAATTTCTTCCCGTCCCTTAGCACCAATAAACTCTGCCACGCGGTCGTGTGCGTCCTCGTATGCAATTGACGCCTCTTGGCTGAGATGATGAATGCCGCGGTGAACATTGGCGTTTTGCTGGCGATAGAACTCCGCGATACGTTCAACGACCGGGTCAGGGGTGTGGCTGGTGGCAGCGTTATCCAGATATACAATCTGCTGCCCGTCCCCGACGGTGCGTTCAAGAATCGGGAAGTCCTCACGAATCGCAGCTACATTAACTGGCGCCGCCGAATCTTGGATTCCCATTACCAATTATATGCGGATCAAGCACAAACACTCCTTCGGTCCGGGCAGCCACCGCCCCGTCTGCGGATGGCTCAGTATACTCTGAACTCAGGGCCAAGATTCCAAGAGAGGGCGTCCAGCACTCGCCCGGTTATGGGGCAGCGGACGAGGCTACTGACAACCCACACTCACCGAGTGAGGGCATCGGTGCGAGTGAACTAACGTGAGGTAGTTGACTTCCTATTCAAGCCGCAACAACTGGGCATGCCGTGTTGTACCAATTTCAAGCACTCGCGTCTCATCCACAAATCCATGCTCAATCGCAACCTCAACAGAGCGTTCACCAACAATATTGGCCACCCGGGCCCGTGACAGAGCCTCGACAACGGCTGTTTCATCAGCCTCTTGGCCGCCGTAAAACTCCTCGGTCACCGTAATTGATACCGGCCCATCTTCAAATGATTCGCCTAATATATCCTGGTCACAGACCGCGACCAGCCGTCCTTCATCCGTCGATCGCTCGTTGACAATCATCGCTTCTGTGATCACTCAATCAGATCTGCCTCTGCCTGAGCTCGCAGCTCTTCGGCCTCGTCGGCCAACTCCTCCGCTTGATCGTATTCACCAAGCT
>JBEQBL010000228.1:0-3360 GCA_041639835.1 Salinarchaeum sp. | reverse complement strand
AACATGCTGTTGATGCGATCACCACCGGAGAGCCAACGGAAGCGGCCCTATGGGGATATAACCGCGATGTCATGACCGACTTTGGCAAGCGGTTTGCGGCAATGGATCTGTATAACATCTGGGGGACCGCCCATGATATCGAGGAACTTACTGATGTTGTCACCTCTGTCCCCGGTCAGCAACTTGTCGATGCCCTCGGCCGGTCGGGAACCGCATCAATGGGTCCGCTACTTAAGCTCAAAACACTCGCCAATACGTTTGGTCACTGGGGGCTGCTGTATGAACTGTATCAGGTGCATGAGGTTGCAACCGATCTGAAATCCGTCTACGAATCCTATCCGGCCTCTCCGAGTGAGTTTGCCTACTGGCAAGAGCGACGTGATCAACTTCTCGATGAGGTGTATGCCATTACCGGTGCCGATCCCAAGTACTGATCTACAGGCGGTGCTTTTCGTGGGGCTATGCCCTACGCCACATAGCCTTCTCCGCCTGCTGATTCGGCTCAGATTCATTACTGAATCCGCGTCCATAACCCGGTATGTCATTCAGCATGACCGCTGCCCTTCGTGGTGGCGTTGCACGGTTACTCACTCCAGTTGGTGGCGCCTGCATGATCGCCACTGTTGGCGTTCAACTTCTTTTGTCCGCACTGCTTGCTGCTGTTGCGACCGCGTTTGTGTCGCCCCGTCTCATTGAGCAGTTTACCTGGCTTACCGCTCCTGTCTCGCCGCCCGTTGCGGTCGCTGGGAGTGTCATTAGTCTTCTCTGTGGGTTCTGGTTGTGTTTGATCGCGATCCGAGCTTTCGTTGGTCTTGATACCCCGACCCGAGTTCAATTATCACTGACCAGTCTTCGTGGCCTCGTAAGCTTCGGTCTTGCTGGTCTCCTGTATACACTTGCTGTCACGCTTGGGAGTATTGCGCTTGTCATTCCCGGACTGGTGTTGAGTGGAACGCTTGGATTTTTCATGTTCCTCATCGCGACCGATGGGCAGGGACCGGTGGCCGCCCTCCGTGGAAGCTGGGACCTGACCCGCGGTCATCGACTCGGTGTGACCGTACTTGTGCTTCTTGTCTCAGTTGGCGCGGGTATGCTCACGACGGTTGCTGGCATGATTGGTGTCGTGTTGCCGAGTCTGATTCGTGATGTGTTCCTGTTTGGTGCCAATGCGACTATCCTCCTGTTTGTCCTTGCGGTGTTCACTGAGGCGTTTCTCCAGCTGTCAACGCCCCCGCAGGAGAAGTCGTCAACTCCTTCTGGGCGTCCTCTTTGATCAGGATTTAAATTCCGCCTCGGTGATCCGTACGGTGACTGTTGTTTTAACGTCTCGCAGGTCGTACTCTGGCAGCGTTCCGTCTGTGCGTCGTGCATACAGCGGTTCGACGAGTCTGCCTAGATCACCGTGATGTTCTCGGTGCAGGCCATAGATTAACACATACTCACCGGTTGCCTCCGGTGGCACCCGTTCATTCCGCACGGCTGTCGCAAGTGCCCGTGATAGCCACTCGGTATCATCAATAGAGGCCTCTTTCAGTAATACCTGATCAGCTACTCGCTTGAGGTGCCAATCGATATCGTTTAATAATGCGATTGCACTCCCCAGGCTGACCGTCTCGACCCCGATTGCATTCTGAAAGGGTCGGGTGAGCGTATACGTCCGCAACGCAGCGCTGGCTGTGTCACTCCCCAGCAGTTCCGCGCGGATGTTTGTCTCCGGGTTTCCGATCAGCGCCACCTCAGTCACATACAATACTTTGTATAGCCATCCCTTGTCGATTTCGACGTGAGCGTTATGCTTCCTGCATACCGTCAATGTCACCGTGGGAGACGTGCAATCTTGTTATTGTGAAGTACCTCAAGAGCAAGCCCCGAGGTACCCGCCCTGCTCCGCCTGTAGACATGGTGCCGTGTTGCCCGTGTGATCTACTATCGTCAGACGAAGGTCTGACAGAGGGAGAAACATAATTACCCTCCAGATTAAACAGGGCGATAAATGGACTCCATCATTGATGAGGCAATCGAAGACGCGGAAGAGGCCCCCGAATCGGGTGGCCAGTCCCAGACCGAGGGGGTAAACCCGGACACACCCTCATCCGGATCAATGACCGACGAAGAGCTCCGTGACGTTCTCAGTGAGCTTGAAACGAACATTACTGTTGTCGGCTGTGGCGGCGCTGGCAGCAATACAATCAACCGGATGCATGAGGAGGGCATCCACGGTGCCCGGTTAGTTGCCGCAAACACCGACGTGCAGCATCTCGTCGAAATTGACGCGGATGAAAAAATCCTCATGGGACAGGAGAAAACCGGCGGCCGCGGTGCTGGATCACTTCCACAGGTTGGTGAGGAAGCCGCTATTGAGAGTCAAGAGGAGATTCTCCAGGAGTTGCGTGGCTCGGATATGGTCTTTGTCACCGCCGGGCTTGGTGGCGGGACCGGCACTGGTGCTGCTCCGGTTGTGGCACAGGCAGCCCGCGAGTCCGGAGCGCTCACAATTGCCGTTGTGACAACCCCATTTACTGCCGAAGGGGAAGTCCGTCGCACCAATGCTGAGGCCGGTCTTGAACGGCTCCGCGACGTCGCTGATACGGTCATTGTTGTGCCTAATGATCGACTCTTAGATTCCGTCGGCAAGCTCCCGATTCGGCAGGCGTTTAAAGTCTCGGATGAAGTGCTCATGCGATCGGTCAAGGGTATTACTGAATTAATCACAAAACCCGGACTGGTGAATCTCGACTTTGCTGATGTCCGGACGGTCATGGAACGCGGTGGGGTTGCCATGATCGGCCTTGGTGAATCTGACTCGGAAGCCAAAGCCGAGGACTCGGTCAAAAGTGCCCTTCGGTCGCCGCTGCTTGATGTTGATATCTCCGGAGCCAACTCCGCACTGGTCAATGTCACCGGCGGCTCGGATATGGCCATTGAGGAAGCCGAGGGTGTTGTTGAGGAGATCTACGACCGGATTGACCCCGATGCTCGCATTATCTGGGGTACCTCTGTTGATGAGTCACTGGAAGGAGCCATGCGCACAATGGTTGTTGTCACCGGCGTTGAATCCCCACAGATCTACGGTGGCGATACCCAACCCGATATGGATCCCACCGCAGCCAGTCCAAACACCGGCACGAGTCCGTCGGCAACGGACACCAGTGACGATATCGATTTCGTGGAATAAGCCGCTACCATCCACTGACTGCTCTTCAGGTCCGATCAACACATAAAAGTCGTCGCACACCATACTTACTATCAGAAGCATGAACGTTCCGACCGACCTCACCTCGTATATCCGGGTGCTCAAGATGGCCAGTACCCCATCTTGGGGAGAGTTCTCGCAAGTCGCCAAGGTTGCTGCCATCGGTA
>JBEQBL010000227.1:0-3402 GCA_041639835.1 Salinarchaeum sp. | reverse complement strand
ATGCTCCGTCGGATGGGAGCATATCACCGGGACTGATGGCTGTCGACGGCATCACTGACAGCCTGTAGCTCGTCTCGTATCGCCTGCCAAGTCCTCAGTGAGCCTGGGATCGAAGATGTCCCAGCGTCTGTTGCCGTCCGGATCAGTTCATAAGGTGTTGTTGGCTCTCGGATACCGGATAACTGCAGCTTGTCACCGCCGGCAACGGTGACGGTCACAGTCCCATGATCGAATACTCGTCCGGTCAAAGACTGGCCGTAACTGACATCTTGCATGTGATCATATCTGAGTCGTCGCACTGAGCGCCCGATGACCCCCGTTTTGATGATGACACCGCGTTCTGTGAGCACGAAGACCGTCTTACGCACCCGCAGATAGTGGACTGTTCCTGGGAGGACAGCCAGCCCCAGCCCGAGAAACGCGATCGCGGAGACGGAAACGGCAACCGCACCACTCCCGATCAGCAGGAGGACACTAACGGCGATGCCAGGCATGGCACGCGTCCACCGGGGATGGCCACGCCAACGTACTGATTCGTCTGCCCGGGGGTGCCACTCAGCTGTGCTCATTGGTTCTCCTCAAGCGTAGCACGGATCGCTCGCAGCTCGGTCAGGATCTCAGCAAGAACGGCAGTCTTCGACTCCTGTCCGGTGTCACGGGCCTGTGTGAGCTGACGGTCAATCAGCTCTTGGACTGCAGCCGGAGTCGGGACACTTCGGAATCGCATCTCGACACCGGACCCGCCGGCAGTACTCACCTCAACGTTGCCATACCCAAAATACGCGCCAATTGCGCTTTGATTATACGAAATATCCTGGACCTTGTCAAATCCGATTTTCTGGACATCACGAGAGAGCACGCCGGTTTTCTTGTATAGTCCACCGGTGGTGACCACATAATGGGTGTTTTTGTAGGACAGATACGCGGCGATCACGATCGGGATACCAACGACGATGACTGAGAGCGGAATGCCGATCGCCAAGGCGGGGACGAGACTACTGCGATGAGGACTGCTTGACCAGAGGATTTCCTCGTCGGCCTCACGTGTGAGCCACTCGAGTGAGAGCTCCTCAACGCGTTGCTGAGCTGGTCGAGACGCTTGCTCAACGGATTTGGAGGGCATAGTTGTGAAGCACTGGCAGCTCCACAAAGAACTATCGGTCACCGATTCAATGACAAGCCCTGCGCCACCGTGCATGGGGTAGTTGACGAGATACGAGTTCATTGTTCTGTGAGACCTCGATAACAGACGTGACAGGACACCAAGGTCGTGGTCATGACAGGTTGTGAAGCCGTGCGCTCCGCTGTCACTAGACACATACACACTGATCTGGAGGACTATGTAAAGTATGTATACATCTCATGTATAAAATAAATAGTCTTGGGAGTGAACAGTACTTGCTATTATACAATAGATTAATATACCGGAGTTATGGGATCCAGGTGTGCCCGAAACTACTCCACGATCGGGGCGATCGCGGCGAGCATTTTTGACAACTGCAGGGGTCGTTGGTGCTGTCGGGTTAGCTGGGTGTTCAGGCGCTGATGATGAGGGGACAGATGATAGCACAGCAGACGGTGATGACGGAACCGAAACAACGGAAGGCAGTAATGAAAATACACTGTCGTTGTCAATTCCAGAAGCAGCAAACTTCGATCCAGTCCAGATTAAAGGCGATGGGTCCCAACAGGTCTCGGACCATGTGTTCAGTGAGTTATTTACCTTACCACAGGATGGTCTTGAACCGACCGAACAGCTGGTCTCAGAGTATACAGTGTCAGACGATGGCCGGACGTACACATTCACGCTTCGTGATGACGTGACCTTCCACAACGGCGAACAATTGACCGCACAAGATGTCGTGTACTCCTGGGAACGTCTTGCAGGATCTGAGAACAGCCAGGAAGGAGAGACTATTCTTGAAGGGGGGTTTCAGATCGATCATGAGACAACGACTGAGACGGTTGATGATGAAGAACAGGAGGTCTATAAGCCGGGGAGTCTCGCTGTCGAAGCGATTGACGAGCAGACCCTTGAAGTTACCCTCGTGAGTCCGTTCTTTGATGCCCTGTTTTGGTTCGCTTATGGCTCGTTAAGCCCGGTTCCAGAGGGGATCGTCGGTGATATCAAAGGCTACGAGGGAGACATGGAGTATTCCGAGTTTTCGTCACAACAACCGATCGGTACCGGGCCATATCGTGTCGAGTCCGTAGAGACCGGTACTGAGGTGGTTCTCACTGCTGATGAAAACTATCATGGTGACGAGCCTGGACCCGACCAGATCTCACTGCAGGTTGTTGAGAACAGCGATGCACTCCATCAGCGGGCAATGAATCGAAACGTTCAGATCTTCCAGCTCCCGAACTCGCGGTTTGATCCAGCAAAAGTCACAATCGAGGAAACACTAGAGTTGGGCCAAGAAGTCGGGACATACGGACCGGTAGATAACGGCGATACCGTTAATTACTCGACGTGGGACGAAGCATACACGGCGTATTTCATTTTCGACTGTTCGCGAGTTGAGAAGCCGATCCGCCAGGCGCTCAACTATGCAGTGAACCAAGAGAATTTCGTCGAGCAAGGGTTCCGGGGCGTGGGCGAACCGGCGTTCCACCAAGCCCCGCCATCGGTCTATCCGGGTGGCAAGGAAGCGTACGATCAGCACGCTCAAGAAAACTTCCCATATGGATACCGAGAAGCGCAGGTCGATGAGGCCAAGCGTGTCATGGAGGAAGCCGGGTATAGCGATAGTAACCGGGCTTCAATCACGATGACCCTCTATAATGACCGGAATCCGGATGCATACTCCCGCATTGCTGATATCATCCGGTCAAAAGCTGCCTCGATCTATATCGATCTTGAGATCGAACGGGCGCCATTTAACACAATTATCGATGAGGCGATCAACGGCAACTTGGACATGTATACGCTTGGAAACGGACTCGAATATCCCTCCCCTGCGGACATGCTCAAGTTTGCCCGGCCGTACGAGGGGAACCTCGTTCGGTGGCGCGAGGACCCCTCTGAGGCATCGGCACGGGCAGCAGACGCCTGGGAACAAGTGCAGAATAACCTTGGGCCAACCGAAGAAGAACAACAAGCTCGCAGCGAGGCATTCATCCAAATGGAGGAAGCGGTCTGGGAGGATGCAATTTATCTGACGAACTATCATCCCCGTGGACAGCAGTGGTGGTATGATTCGGTTGATGTCCCAATTCAGCCAACAGGGTTCCATGATCGGCTGTTCGATGATGTAACCTTTGAATAACACACCAAACAAGAGCATATTTCCGCGGCAATGAACAGACTGCGATATCTGGCGCGGCGGATCTTGTTGTCTCTGCCGATCCTGTGGCTAGGAACAACAGCGACATTTGTGATCATTCGAGTGGGCCCACTGA
>JBEQBL010000226.1:0-3432 GCA_041639835.1 Salinarchaeum sp. | reverse complement strand
GTTGGCACCATAGGCGCGCAACAACAGCGCTTTGGCCTCATATGGATACTCGTCTTTAGCCGATGGCCAGACCTCCTGGATTACCTGCGGATGGCTATACCAGGGTCGTTCGGCGGGATACGGATCCTCGCCGTTGTCAATTTTCTCCTGATACAGACTTGTCTCCTCGTACTTGACCCCGCCGCGGGCAATCGGGACGCCCCATGGTTTCCGGGGCTGTTTGTCATGCTCATCTGGCACCTGTCCAAGTGGATATCGGCCGTTGGTCACCGCATACCGGGCATCGAAGGTTGTCATCTGCCCGCCTTTCCAGTCATAACAGCCAATCAGATGCTGCAGTGTTACAACCGCTCGACTGGTGTAATAGCCATTGGCATGTTGGGCGGTTCCCCGGTACTGTAAGATTGCGGCTTGCTTGCCATGGCTTGTCCATTCATCGGCAAGTTCAACGACATCATCAACGTCAACCCCGGCCATCTCAGCGTAGTCAGAGAGTGTATGCTCGTAGACACGTTCCTTGTACAGTTGGAATACTGACTTGACGCGCTGCCCGTTGATTGTTGTATCAACAAACAGTGTTCCATCAAATGGGGTATCCGTTGCTCGTGGCTGTCAGGTCGTCTTATCAACCGCCACGAACCCGCTCCCCTCAAGCCCTAGATCCTCTGGGCGGGCTTTCGGACGTGCCTCCTCATTGATCAACACCAAGTGGGTGGCATCACTCCAGTTCGGTTCATTGTCTGCCTCGGCAGCCGCCTCTGATGGGTTCCGGAGGAACTGTGCATCATACCGCTCATGTTCGATAATCCACCGAGCCATCCCGTGAGCCAAAGCGGCGTCAGCCCCCGGCTTGACAGGGACCCATTTGTCCGCCTTCTCGGCGGTCTTTGAGAGACGTGGATCAACGACATCCATCCGCATGCCGTCTTGCCGAGCATTTGAGATTTTGGCGGCAGTCCATACCGGGCCCTTGGTTGTAACGAGTGGATTTGCTCCCCAGGCAATGATATACTCAGCATTTCGGATATCGGGTTGCTGATACCCGGCTGAACCGCCCTTTGGTCCCAAATAGCTGCCATGAGAGGCGCTGATACAACTTGTGCCACACACTCCGGCATGATGATAACTGTTCGTTGAGCCGATCGAGCTGTGAATAAACCGGGGGCGAATAAACCACCGCCGGTACCCCCCCATATCGATGATCTGGTTTGATTTTGGACCCAAATCGGGGTGATCGGTATCGATCAGAGCATCCTCGTATCTGGCATCAAACTCCTCCTTCGAGAGGTTCCCATTTTTGACTGCTTCCCAGTCGCTCATCACCTCTTCCTCTGGCGCCCAGCCTTGATACGCGTCAAGTCCATCATGACCAAGCTCATCATCACCATTGACAATCTCATCAATCGCTTGCTCCCATGAGATGGTAGTCCATTCATCATCCCCTCGATCACCGACGCGTTTCAGTGGCTGGCGGACGCGATACTCATCAAACGCAACCTGTAATCCGGACTGCCCCTTCAAGCAAACCCGTCCTCCAGAGAGCGACCAGCCGTCGGTATCAACTGTTCCACTCCCGTCACGGTCACCGGTAGCGACATCCTCCGGCGACGTCGTATATGGCATCGGACCGTTGGGATAGGTACTTTGGAAGGCGTATGGGTTTCCAGAGATCTTTCGTACATATGCTGTGCTTTCCTCATCAGCATCATTATCACTGATTCGGACCTGAATTGGACAGTTTGAGTGACACAGGCCACACGTTGAGTGGGCTATATCCCCGGCATCATACTCATCATAGGAATCCCCCGGCGTACGAGTTTCATCACCCCAGGGGAACCGATCGCCGAGGCTTGCGCCCATTGAGAGTCCAAGGCCGCCGGTTACCGCCCCGGCTGCCTTTGCAAATTCACGTCGCGATACATCCGTATCAGAAGTCGATGAGGACTGATCGTTGCTGCTCATTGATGATCACCGCCAAGCGGTCGTAGCGGAAGCAATTCAGCCCCGACTGTATACAGCAGGGCGAACAGTCCAATCATACCAATTGCGAAGGCCCACTCAATCGGCCCTGCCGAATATGCGCCTACGGGAAGCCCCTCCATATCCGGCACCGACAGCGCCGTGATGACAATCATAAATCGGGTCCCAATTACGCCAACCGCTGCACTGGCACCAGCTATCCCCATTGTCTTAGGTGACTGTCGCCACTGAGATCGGCTGATCAACACCAGTGGGACCAGCCATGCAAATGTCATCATGAAATACACTGCCCATGCGACTTCGCCGGTGAGAATCTGTTCCCACGTAGCAACCTTGCTTGGTGTGAGTCCGTAGATGCCAACGACCGTGTCAAAGGTCTTCAATGCGATATCAATCAGAATAAACACACCCAATAGCTTTCCTAAGCCGGCCAGGAGATCGCGATTAAGTGCATTATCAAAGACGACCGCGCGAGCGACGTACAGGGCAATAATAAGCCCGGTCCCACTCAGTACAGCCGATACGATGAAAATGACCGGAAACAGCCCTGAATGCCAGTAGGACACCGAGTTATTCACCGCAAACAGCATGCCGGTTCCACCGTGGACAAACATAATTGCAAGTGGTACCCCAGCAAGTCCAAGCCGGCGTATCCACGTGCGGTCAGTAGCAAGTGCGGAGGATGAGATATCCGTTCGGCCAAGTGTCAATACGGAGGCAACCGTTGATCGAAGGCCGGTGCCATGTCTGCTGACCTCAACAAGGTCACGGCGCATTGAGAAGTACAGTTCCCCGGTTAACACGAGAATATACAGCATGTAGGCATGCACTTCCCAGGACAGTACTGACATGATCTGCCGATGGAGTAACGGGTAGATGGCCCGGTCCGGACGGCCAAGATCCATCTGGATAAACAACAACGCAATGCCCATACTCACAATCGCAACAAAGAGTGCATCTCGCTCAATTTCGTGATATTTCTCGATGTCAAGTACCGTCGCAAGTACACTTACCAGAAAGGCCCCCGCGGATAAGCCAACGAAATAAATGTAAAAGGCAACCCAGTTGCCCCATGGAACCGTCGCCGTTAGATTCGTTACGCTGATTCCGTTTAGGAGTCGCCAAAGGCCGGCGGCAACCCCGATCAAGACCAACACGGATAGGACTGCATACCAGCCGATGCGAAGACGCTGATTCGTAAACCCAAATTGATACTTCTGCGTTGACATGATTATTGAAGATAGTACATATTGGGATTGGTTCCTTGTTCATCCTTGAGCCGGAAGGCTCGCTGTTGATTGATCATCTCGGCGACATCACTTTCTGGATCACTCGCATCACCCATATATCGGGCATCCCCGATACAGGTCTCAACGCACGCCGGTTCCTCCCCGCGCTGAAGACGGTGATAACAGTAATTGCACTTCATTGCCACCCCATCAACATCATCGG
>JBEQBL010000225.1:0-3455 GCA_041639835.1 Salinarchaeum sp. | reverse complement strand
AGCGGCCTAATGCGCCTGCCTTGAGAGCAGGTGTCCGAGAGGACTCATGGGTTCAAATCCCATCCCCACCGCCTCATTGCTCATTGAGAATGGCGAACGGCCACACAGCAACCCGATCCTTCTGGTGGCTGGTAACGCTTCTGTCGAGTAATGGCGGTGAGTTTGATATGACTTGCATCATCGACTGATAACGTTTTTTATGCGCCTCTCATATATTGAGTCATGAGTTGGCCACACGATCCCGATAGTGACCAGGGGAGTGAAGGGCGACGCAAATATGGGGTCGCCATTCTCGCAAAGAAAATCGACGATGATGAGTTCCCGCTGACGGCAACGGAGTATGTTGATGCCTACGGTGACCATCCCGTGCGCTTGGATCATAACCGCATTGTCAGTGTTGCTGATATCTTTGAGTACGTTGATCAAGAGGAGTTTGAAGACTTCCCGGCCTTTCATACGGCCGTTGGCGAGGCTCTTCGACGCGAAGGCTACCGCGAGCGAGCCCCAACACCGGATCAGTAACGCTGTCGATGCCAATGGTCACTACAAGTTCGGCAAACCCGGTCTGACCGCCCGTTAAGCGATAAAGACAGAGAAATGTTTTATTGTATGTGACTCAATAGCACTATGTATGGCCGGAACCGTACCTGTGCGGGAAGTCATGTCGCGTGAGTTTGTTGGCGTGACCGAAGGCGAGCCAATCGCCGATGTTGTCGACATCATGTGCCAGGAGGATACCGGCAACGTCATTGTGATGCATGGGACCGAGCCGGTTGGTGTTGCTACGGCGCGAGAGCTGTTAGCAACCGTTGTTGAGGAGGGCACCGAAACAGAGACAGCCGTCTCCCGGGTGATGCGATCAGTTCCAGATCCAATCGCCGCCGATGCGGACTTATCAGCAGCTGTAACACAGCTCTCGAATGATGCTGTTGGGGCGGCACCGGTTGTTGATGTGGAGGGACAACTTGTTGGTGTGATCTCCGAGTCCGACCTCGTTGCTGTCTCAGCCTCAATGACCAGCACCGATGAGACAACTGCCACAACCGAGGCGGTCCCCGGGGGAGAACCTGAGGGAGGAGTCACCGGACCGGTAAGCCCAGGCACCGGGGGGACCAGTGAGGCTTCGGCTGGAAATCCGCATGAGCGGCCGACGCGTGATGAGGAACTCGTACAGGGGGTCTGTGAGGCCTGTGGCTCAATTACAAGTGATCTTGTCGAGGTCAACGGTCAGATCCTCTGTCCGGACTGTCGGTCAGTAGCGTGATTGAGACAGCAACCCTCGACGATCTTGACACGCTCGTTGAGTTATGGATTACGTTAATTGAGACTGGCCAGACGGATGGCTCACAGTTGCGGGGCGAGGCAAATCGCGCCATCGCCCGTGATCAACTTGCCGGGGCAATCGTCGATGACCGAGCGATGGTTGCTCGACAAAACGAACACATCAGGGGGTTTGTAACAGTTACACACGACACCGGTATCTTTGATTGTGATCGCTCACGGGGGCGAATTCGGAATCTCTTCGTTCGAGCGACGGATCGTGGGAACGGGATCGGAACTGCGTTGCTAAAGGAAGCACAGGAGCAATTGAGCGAGGCAGGAGTCGAAAGCATCCTTGTAGAGACGCCGGCAGGGAACACAACAGCACGAGCGTTTTATCATCATCACGGCTACCGGCCACATCGCATCGAACTGGAGAAGGAAGTCGAAAACAATAGAAAGGGGGACCCCGGATAGTAACATGTCCCCGCGCCAGGGGAGCTTGGGTGGTACAAGCACTCGACTTGTAATCGAGAGTTCGTGGGTTCAAATCCCACCCCTGGCTCTTAACTAGTTTCTATCGGCACACCACAGCCCGACAAACAAAACGAGCAATCTTTCTTCCCGAGTAGCGTCGCCCGAATCAACGCGTTTGTTGATGGATCTGACTCGTAGCTGGCGGCCGAATCGGTGGCAGTATCGGCACACCGTGTTGGCGCTGTGTACGCTCGCCTTCTTCGTGGTGATGTTCGGCCGGTTAGCAATTAGTCCGGTCGTATCGGCGATTACCGCTACCTTCGCGGTCTCAAATGCACTGATCGGGGCCATCTTAAGTGGTATGTGGCTTGCCTATGGCCTGAGTCAGTTTCCAAGTGGGTTGCTGGCCGATCGGTACGGCGAACGAATGCTCATTGGACTTGCCTTGGTGGGGACCGCTGGCGCCACGGTCGTCATTGCATTTGCCCCAACAGTATGGGTATTTGCCGTTGCTGTGGTCGCGCTTGGGGTTGTTGCTGGCTTTCATTACAGTCCGGGAACAACACTTCTGGCTCGAACACATGAGGACTTAGGACGGGCAATTGGCATTCACAACGCCGGCGCGACGGTGGCCGGATTACTGGCGCCAGTTGCTGTGACCTGGCTGTGGCTTATGTATGACTGGCGTATCGCCATTGCCTCAACGGCAGCTATCGGGGTCCCGGCGGCGATCCTGTTGTTCACGATGGTACGTTCCCATCCACCCCAGCATCCGGAGACGGACCCGCTTGATCGGATTGACTTGGGGGTGATCTCAGCACTCCTCCAGCGGCCGGTCATCGGCCTATTGCTTGTCGTTGCGATCTCTGCCGAATTTGCCTGGCAGGGTGTTGCCTCGTTTCTCCCTGTCTTTCTCATCGAATACCGCGATATGACCCCGGCAACGGCCGCTACCGGGTTTTCAGTATATTTTGCTGCCCAGGGGGTTGCACAGATTGTCGTTGGCTCACTTGCTGATCGACTCGGCCCGGAACGAGCAACCGCTGGTAGTCTGCTGATCGGAAGTCTTGGATTTGGGGCATTACTGTGGGGTGAAACCCTTGTGCTTGGCATCATCGGCCTCCTCGGAATTGGGGTCGGGATGAGCTTTGAAGCGGCCCTGTTGCCGCGAGTGATGCAGGCACTTGCAACCGACGAACGGGGCGTTGGCTTTGGACTTGTTCGGACAGTCTATCTTGTTGTCGGCTCAGCTGGGTCGGTGGCGGTTGGAACAACAGCTGATCTCGCCGGTTGGGGGGTCGCCTTTGGAGGCTTAGGGGTATTTCTCGCGATTGGAGCAGGGTTAGTTGTGGTTGCACGCGGCCTCGAGTGGCATACCAAGTGATGATGGTTAGAAGGGCAGGAGAAACCACGCCGCCTGCGCGTTGAGCAGCGTAGACGATTAAGTAGCAGCACTGTGTTAACACTGGCCGCCAGCCGGTAATCTATCTAACAAAGACAGCACGCTTTGGCGAGAGGCACATGGACGATACACAGGACAGGGGTACGTGAAGACCAAGGCAGTGGTATCCTTTTACCGGTACTACGGTATATCACCGTATGCGCAACACGAAAATCGTCTGCACGATTGGACCGGCCCCCGACGATCGGGAGACGATTCGTGACCTGGCCGATGCGGGGATGTCAGTGGCACGGCTAACCCAACTTAACGGGACGAA
>JBEQBL010000224.1:0-3438 GCA_041639835.1 Salinarchaeum sp. | reverse complement strand
CGAGCAGCAACCATCGGTAGTCCATCCCGGACTGGTTATTCGTCAGCCCGTGGATTAGTTTCAGGTTCAAACTCCATTTGAGGCCGACGATCCCGATCGATCGTCAGTGTACTATTAAATGTTTCAATACTGATCTTATTGAGGAAGGCATCACGGATTCGCTCTTCATTACCGCTGCTAATGAGATTTTTCTCATCCGGATTGCCAAGATCAAATAGATCCCGGCGAGCGACAAAGCCCGCCTCTCCCTGGTTCGGAGCGATTGATTTGTCGGTGCCATCAAGCCCATGTACATGTCGAACGCGGATGTCCTCAACTAAACTCTCACGTTGCTGCTCATAGGTGGACTTGTAGCCGTTTGCCTTTGACACGTCAGTGATATTATCCAAAAAGACCCCAGTTATAAAAGAGACCTGTGTTAGATCCCAGTCGTCACCATAGCCAAGCTGTTTGGCCCGGTAGCCATCATTACCATCTGGAAGGATCATTTTGCCGCGGAACTTGTCTTCAATTCGCTGTAATGTGCGTCGTCGGGCCCCCATTTCGGTATCCAACTCCCGGCTCATGAAAATCGTCACCACCTGATGTTGGGTGTACAACTGACCGTCTTCTCCGCCGGTCTCAAGAGTCCGCTCACGAAGGGGCATATGTGGTGGGTTTAGAGTGTTTGTGACAAAATCATTGAGTGCCGTTCTGATTGTTGCGGATTCATCCTCCCAGATTGTTGTCTCGCTAATATCCTTATCCTCCTGCATAAACCGCGCTTCGTCACTGACCTCGCCCCGTTTGAAGTAGGTGAAATCTTGACTCTTTGTCTGCTCAATATCGAATTCCGGCGTACTTGATGGCACCGTAGTATCAGCATACTCCCGACTGGTCTGCTCAATCAACTGCACACAGCGTTGATACCGCTCGTGTTGGTGCTGGTAACGCTCTAACTCGGCTGCTAACTCATCGATCACACCCTCGATGGGATCAATAATTGCCGCCTCAAAGGCATCCTCAATGACCGGCAGCGAATCCAAACTGTCAACACGCACCTCCCCTTCCAGCTCAGCTCGGAGTTGCGCCTGCTGGTCGGCCGTATCACCCGGCAGATACTGACCCAGATCGATGGTACCATTATATAGTTCGTCCATCTGCTGGGGCAACACGAGGTTGTTATCCATTAGGATGGTATCCAGTTGTTCGGCGAAATCGGTGACCAGCTCATCAACTAATCGGGTCCGTTCGGCTGCAATGTCCGGGAACAATCTCTCAATCGCGTCAGTATCGATATCGACCTCAAACTGAGCATCAAAGCGGTTGATATCGACAAACCGGCTGTTACTGATCTCTCGACGGATATTGGCATAATCTGTCTGGAGATCATCGTCGTTTGATCCGCCAATTAGACCTGTAAGACTCTCCAAGATACCCCCGCCTTCCTGAGCTTCAAGCCAGTAGGATTTGGCTTTGGCCGCTCGCTGGAGATTTTGTCTGATCGAATCAATATCATCCTCCGGAATCGGATCGATCCCGGCTGCCTCAAGCAGATTATTGAGCCGGTCAAAGCGATCAAATCCAAGCGAAACAGTATCCCCAACCTCAATATCGACCTCTTCGATTTCCGTGACGGTATTGTCGAGTTCGGAATTAAACTCCTCAAGAAGGGCCTCAATTTCATCGCGATTGCTATCAAGTGCGACAAGATGCTTGAACGATGGCTCTGCCTGAGCCACCCAGTCGTCTTTGATCTGTTTGGTCTGCTGTTGCCAGTCGTTTTCAAACGTAGGTTGGTGCTGACTGTCGAGCTCCTCATTGTCCTGTTCGATCAATGCCGCAAAGCACGCTAAATTCGTCTTGGTTTCCTGCACGGTGTTGTTGAGTTCCCGCTGTCGGCGGCGGAGAGAGTCTGCACCGGGAACGTTTGTCCTCTCTTTGTCGAGGATCATCCGGACGCCCTCGCTGAGCGTCTCATCATCAATTGCCTCAGCAACAATTAATAGTCCGGCACGACGGTAGATGGTCTGTAATTCGCGTTGGATATACTCCTCGATGGCTTGTTGATCGGGATCGGACTTGAATTTCTCTTCCGGCGGGTTCGCGTTAGCCTCGGAGTGGCCAAGCGAACTGGTCTGCATAACAATGGTCTGGTACTCCTCGCCGGGGGTGGCCTCCTCGTCAAATTCGGCCCGGTCCTCGGTAATCCGTGTTCGAAGCTCCTCGGCCCAGTCAGGACAGGTGTCATAGCCAACCTGGTCGACCTCTCGCATCTCAAGGAATGAGAGAAGCTCCTCAATACGTCCATATAGCTGATTGGCATCCTCAACAAGAATGCCGTGCTCGGCATGTGGTGGGGGTGTTAGATCCCTAATATCCTGCAGGACCGCCGTTGGCTCCTCGCCATCGAACTGGGTGGTAATATACTCCTCAACAGCATCATACAATTCCGACTCGACATCCAGCAGTTGCATTCGCGACTCAACCCAGTCATCTATCTGTTCTTTAAGAATCTGTGCTTCACCTACGTCAAAGCGCAATGTCTGAGGGGCGGCAATCGTAAAGGGAGCATAGGTATGTGTGTCTTGCTTGATTTTGTCCTTCTGTTCATCAGAATCGAGATTCTGGTAGCCAACGATTGTGTGGACAACCGCCTCCTTGAAGCGGTCAACCTCATATAGATCTTTGGCTGGACCATAGGGAAGGAGAATAATCCCACGGAACGGGTTTTCATTCTCGCTGCTGACACTGAGATACTCAAGTTCCGAAAGGGCGGCATGAGCATTGGCGGTATGACGTGACTCCTCAGTACGCCCGGGAGCAATTGCAAAGAGATCAACCTCAATGTCACGCTGGTTGAGCTCCTTTGCAAGCTCAATGAACATGCCTGACCCGGTGCCGCCACCGAGGCCGACAACTAAGGCCACTTCGGGATTATCGCTGCTCGTCGTGATATTAAACAGCCCCTCGGATTCATACGGGGAGGCACGGGTTCGACTGGCATGAAATAGGGCCTTGCTGATCGCCCGCCGACGGTTGACCCCCGAAAGGAAATTCTCCTCCTCATTGAGCAAATGGGGACTTTGCTCAAGCCACCAGGCATTAAGTTCAGTCGCGTCGACAATCTCATTTACTGTCACCCGTCGGGACAACCCGGCGCTTGATTTGTACTTATTGCTGGTGTGATCAAGCGGGTTCAGATACGTGACTTCCGTGGTCAAGGTACCCGGTGACACATCGAATTCGCTGCTGGCATAGGCCTTGACTCGGTCGTTGATTTCCCGGACATGCTTTTCATCCTCGGCCTGCTCCTCTTTAGCCGTATCAATCACATAGGCTTGCGTACCGGGGAGTTGATCATCACCGCGGGGCTCAATGGCCTCACGTAACAGCCACTCATGTTCGAAGCGGTCGTTGGTTCCCTCTTTGAACAGCTCATACACAATTTTCTTGACC
>JBEQBL010000223.1:0-3489 GCA_041639835.1 Salinarchaeum sp. | reverse complement strand
TCTCCATGTTGAGCAACGCACCAACCATGGCCGTTGCAGTCCCATGTTGTCCGGCCCCGGTTTCAGCAATAAGTCGGTCTTTGCCGGCGCGTTTGGCCATCAGGCCTTGTCCAAGAGTATTATTTAGCTTATGTGCACCGCCATGGAGCAGGTCCTCATGTTTGAAGTAAATATCAGCGCCGTAGCGTTCACTCAGCGTTTTGGCGTAGAACACCGGCGTTGGGCGTCCTCCAAAGCGTTCAAGCAACGTATCAAGTTCATCAGTAAAGGATTCGGAGGCCAGTTCGGCCTCAAACGTTGCAGCGAGCTCTTCAAGCGGTTCCTCAAGCGCAGGTGGCACATGACGACCACCAAAACCGTTGAACACACCGTCTGTGGTCATATAAGCATCCTTTGCGGCAGAGAATATTAAGTAACGGTTATTCACCACCGAAACGGATCGGTAGTGTATAGATCTGTGCATACAAACCAGGGCGCCGGCTATCCGTGCAGACCCATATATAAGCGATGCCACCCTTCCGAGAAGCGAGTCTAAGTATAATTACCATGATATTACGAGCCAGCCGCCACCAAAGGCAAGCAAAGAAAGAATAAGATTCCCGAGAGCATGTACACACGCAAGCACATACTCACCCTGCTCCGATAGGCTGATTACCTGTACGCTGAATGATGAAAAGGTGGTAAAGGCGCCACAAAAGCCAATCCCAAGCAGCAACATAAGATCGGTGGTAACAGCACTAGCTAACAGGCCACCAAGGAGCAAACTACCAAACGTATTAACCAGGAGCGTTGTCCAGGGAAAGGTTGTCTGCGGACTCCATTCACCAATAGCATAGCGACATACCGCACCGAGGGCACCGCCGATACTGATGAGAAGAGGCTCCATCAGCGATCACCCGGACGTGCAAACTGCCACGGCCTGTAGATCATAATTGAACGACCGAGGACCACACCAACAATTCCAGCAGCATAGCTGCCGCCAATGTAAACAAGCCCGGGCACCGGCGAGGTGAGCGCGATATCGGCGATAAAGGTACTGTAAGTAGTAAACGAAGCAAGACATCCGGTTGCAAGGAAGTATCGGACGCGCTCTGGAAGCGCGATCTCAGCCCGGGAGGCAAAGAACAGTAATCCAAGGCCAAAGCTGCCGACCGCATTGACAAGAAGGGTCACAACCAACGCATCACCGGCAACAACGCCAAGCGCGTACCGAAGATTAGCACCAAGGAGACCACCAAGACCGACGAGAAAGGCAACGACTGCATACGTGTGGGGGAACATAGATCGGATAGTTGTAGGGGTATCGCGCTCACAGGCAGATATATGCTACTCAGTGAATCCAGTTGGGGTGAGAAATCAGTAGTGTCACCATGAGGACTGTCATCGACACCGGGGAGTTTTTGCCCGGATATTGCAGACCACAACACAATGGAAAAAGAGGGACACCTCGGGACAACGTGGCTGTTGGGAGCGGGAGTTATCTTACTGGTTGGGCTGCCCGAGGGGATTGCCGCTACAGTGATAATGACCCTGGTGGCAACTATCCCCGATCAGGATCAGTACATTCCATCGACACTTGTGCAGCATCGGGGCCCAACCCACAGTGTGCTGTTCGCACTTGGAGTTGCCTTTGTCATTGCAAGCACAGTCACGTATCCGGCACACATCGGACAACAGGTCGCGGTTGATTATGGGGTGATGTCAAGCATGGTAATTACGCCGACAGAGATCTGGCTGTTTCTGAGTGGAGCAATTGCACTCTCAATGCTTGGGCATATCGCGACAGATCTCCTGACAAAAGGTGGCGGGTACAAAATCGCCCCACTATGGCCGGTAAGTTCAACAACGGTCGCATTGGGACTTTGCACGGCTGATGATGAGCGCTGGAATGCAGGACTACTGGCAAGTGGGATAACGGCCTTTCTGGGTGCTGTGTTACACGAGGTATATCAGATCCTTCGCGTAGTGCTTGGCGGATAGTCACGGGCCCAGCAAACCCGATGATGCGGGCAAGCAGACACCATTAACAGCAGACGGGGATCAAGATTTCTGTCCTCAATAGGCAACCACGGTTGTATTATGTCAAGCGAAATTGTTTACGCGCTGGATGAGAGACCGAAAAAGTATGAACCCGACAGCACGCGTCCCACAGCGTCGGTCGGTACTGCAGGCGCTTGGGACAGCACTTGGCGTTGGGGTCGGTGGCATTGCCGGCTGCACCGGGCAGACCGGGGAGACAACTGCGGAGGTGACAGTCGGGTACAAGCCCAAATTTGCGGCATTGCAGTATCTTGTTATGCGCCAACGGGGATATCTCGCCGATCGTGGAATCACGGTACACTCGCAGGATTTTGCTGGCACGGATAGTTCAATTGTATCAGCATTCGCGAGTGGCGATCTTGATGTGGCGTTTCTCGGTGTGACACAGGCACTGATGATGGTTGAACGAGGGGTTCCAGCAACCGGCGTTGCTGCGAATCATAAAAATGGATTTGTCATTGTCGCTGACACAGAGTTTGCACAGCGATATGCAGAGACCGGCATCGAGGCATTTCACGCGGCAGCTGCCGATCGCGGGCAGCCAGTGCAGTTTACCACCGGCCCAGATGGAGGGATGAGCAATCTCTTTGTCACCTACTGGCTATTTGAGGAACTTGGCCTCTCAGAGGACACTGTGCAGGTACACCCAATGGCTGGCATTAAGGCGATTCGACGATCACTCATATCCGGAACCGCAACGGGAGCAGCACTTGATGAACCAACACTGACTCGACTTGCAAATGAGGGGGCCGGAATCGAGTGGCTTGTCAAGCCGACAGCAGTAGTCCCCGAACAACCCGGTGGGATCATGATCGTGCGTAATGAACTGCTTGAGACACAACGTGCCGAGGTCCGGCAGCTCGTTGCGGCCCATCAGCAGGCGACAGAGTTGATTAACACTGCACCCGAACAGGCAGCACAAGCGGCACAGCAAGCGATCGGAGAGTCGATAACGACAGCGACGGCAAAACAGGCAATCCGGTCAGACGCAGCCCACTACATCTCGGACCCACGAGCAGTTGCAACGGGGACCAAACAGTTTGCTCAGTACATGCACGCGCAGGGGCACCTTGACAGCAAAATGGACCCAACCGCGGTATTTAGCTATGCGCCATACGATGCGGTTGCGGAGTGATCATGGCCGTTGATTTCGAACTTGAGGGACCGGAGGGGGCGGCAGACGAAGCCAATGTAGGAAAGGACCAGCAGACGGTCACAAACCGATGGCCCAAGACGGCCCTTGGCCGTCGCCTGGTGCGCGGGGGTGTTGGCACAGGGCTCTTCCTGGCTGGGTGGTGGGTCCGTGGGCAGGGGTACCCGGCCTATCTGTTGCCGACGCCACCGGAGGTTGGCGCCGCCATGGTCAGTGAGATTGCGAGTGGGGCGGTCTTTCGCCACCTCGGGCAGAGTCTACTCCATTATATACCAGGAGTAGCAGGTGGGGTAATC
>JBEQBL010000222.1:0-3491 GCA_041639835.1 Salinarchaeum sp. | reverse complement strand
TACCCCTGCCCACTACCGATATCACTGCCCGGATCACTCTTCACCTTGATTTTCCGAGAACAGAGTGGGTTCGACAGCGTCTGAAACGTCTGTTTGGACCTCGGAGAACTTATGGGTAAAAGACAGCCCTGAAGGGGTGGGCTTTCGCCTCGCTACCGCTGTAACTGCCCGGGTGGTACATGGTTCACGAGGCCCCAATTTTTGTCGTCGTGGAAAACGTGCTCTTCCGTACAGCCTCGCGGCATCCGTCCCACTATTCTGTGAACGCAGCAGAGTTGAAAAGGATGGCTGTTATTAACGTGTGCTGTGCGCGTGCTTGTCCTGCCGGCCGTTGATTCGCTTTCTTCAATCCCCGATGAGTCAGCTCCATGGCAAGAGCATTACGAGCTTGAGACGACAATCGATATCCCCGGCGTGCCCAGGCCGGTCCGGCACACCAGCACAGGTCTAGGAGTCGTGCCAACCGGAATCGGAAAAACGGCTGCTGCAACAACGACGGCAGCACTATGCGCTAGTGATCGCATCTCGCTCGATCAGACACTGTTTATATCCGTTGGAGTCGCCGGGGGACCGCCAACGCTTCCGATTGGGTCAGTTGTAGTTAGCGAGACGATCATCGATTGGGATGACAAATGCCGATTTCCCTCCGATGAGACCTGTTCACCGCCAATTGCGGTGAACCCATATACCGACAGGCAGGGGATCTTTGATCTGAATACGACACATATTGAGGAGATCAGATCCTGTGCCAAGACGGTCTCGCTGGCAACTTCTGATGCTGTTGCTGAACACTCGAATATGTCATCACCGATTGTTACCACGGGAACAAACGTCTGTGGAGATGAACTTTGGCATGGTGAGTCGCTCGCACAGCAGGTTGCCTGGCTTGTTGATGCGCATGATCGTGGTCCATACCGCGCAACGGAGATGGAAGATGCCGGAACGATCGCCGCATTACGCCGGTTCGGGTATGCTGATCAATACGTGAGTATCCGTGGTATCGCCAATTATGATCGCCCAGTGGATGACACACCCGCCCGGGACTCCTTCTTCGATCCCGGGTTTGAGTCCGGATTCGAGCTTGGACTCACAAATGCTGTTCGGGTGGCTCGTGCGTTTGTTGATGCCCAGCTTGGCACCACAACGTCGCGGTAATGGGAACAACCGAGAAGCAATCAGCAGTCGACTCCGAAGAGATCACACGGCGTCGGTGACCGCTTTGAGAACCTCGTCGTACGGCGGCTCGTTGGTTGGATCCTCTGCGACCCATCGATAGGTGATTGTTCCGGCAGAATCAAGCACAAACACGGCGCGGTTGGCGACCTCGTAGAGTCCGAGTTCAGGAAGATCCATTGAGAGTTCATAGGCTGTGATCGCATCACCATCCATGTCACTCACAAGATTAAATTCAATATCGTGCTCATTGCCAAAGGCATGTTGACAGAACGGTGAGTCAGCGCTGATACCAACAACCGTTGCCCCCGCAGCCTCGAACTCGTCAAGACGATCCTGTATGGTGATCATTTCATTCGTGCAGGGTGGCGTAAACGCACCGGGGAAAAATGCGAGTACAACCGGTCCCTCTTCAAGATGCTCAGTTAACTCAAATGCCTCTGGCTCTTGATTGCCAATCGTTGCAGTAATATTCGGCGCCCGCTCGCCCGTTGAGACCATAGCTGATTAAGTGGCGTCAGAAGCAATAAGCTGTCGGCTGAGTCCCCATGGCATCTCCGTAGGACATGGAAACCAGCGGGAAGCTACTTAGCTGAACACAGCCTGGCAACGCTCCTCGATGGTCTCCGGAGACTGATAACCCCGAAGAGTCTCGACGACTTCCCCATCGTCGAACAGTAGCACAAATGGCGCCGCCTCGACGTCATACTGTGTAACAAATTCGGGGGCTGTCTCACCGTCAACACCAAACAGCGCGGCTGCGTCGGGGACAGCACATCTGAGGGCAGGGAGTTGATCTTTGAGCTTCAAACACGGGGTACAGAAACGCTTCCAGACAGTCACAACCGCCTGAGACTGTGCTGTGAGCGTCTGCTCGTATGACTCATCGGTCAGTGCATCAAGTTGCCATGGAACGGCTGACTCAGGAGTAAGCTCAACGATCATCATCGCCATATTGGCTCGCTCAGCTAGCGGATAGTCACCCTCAAGATAGGAGTTGAGTGATAGAAGAGCAACAAACTGCTCGCGAGTTACACCCAACTCTGTAATCCGTTCAGCCGCCTGTTCAGGAGCCAATCCAAACACATCGCCAACAGCCTGTAGATACGTCTCTTCGTCGGTATCCATGTAGGAATCATGGTAGATACCGCGTGTTTTTTCAAACTCAATTGTCAGATGAAGCTGGCCATCATCTTCGGTGGTAATCACCCCTTCTGACTCAAGAATCTCCAAACGACGTTCGGGACTGTACTCGGTATTATGTGTTGAATCGGAACTCATAGGTGGAACATGTGGACTGTCTCATCGGGCTGTGTGTCGCGGTCGATACGGTGGTCAGATGTCACTTGGCGGCCATGCGATCCCACTGTGATTAGACTGTTACAGTCTTGTGGCGTGTTATAACCGAGCCCAAGACAGCAGTCAGCACCATACAGTATTGTCAGTGACTCGTGGCTGTCAGACCGCCCGGGGGCCATTGTCAGATCACTCATACGCCAAGATAGTCCTGTTTAATCTCTTCACTTGCTTGTAACTCCGTGGCTGGTCCATCAAAGACAATCTGTCCCTGATCAAGGACATAACAGTAATCCGCCAGTTCCATCGCAGCGACAGCATTCTGCTCAACGAGTAAGATTGTCTTGCCAGTCTGGGCGATGTCTTCAATGATATCCAGCACATCCTGAACAATCTGTGGAGCCAGTCCCTCAGACGGCTCATCAAGCATTAAGAGCTTGGTATCCTGCTTGAGTGTTCGGGCAATTGCAAGCATCTGCTGTTCGCCACCGCTGAGCGTGCCTGCTTTTTGCCCACGACGCTCGTCCAACCGAGGGAATTGGTCATAGATCTCCGCGTCGGAAAGTCCAAGCGCACCGGTCTCAACGGATCGTCCCCATCGGTTAAGCCAGTGTTTTGAGATATCTGGCACCTGGAGGTTCTCCTCAACGGATAGATTTGCAAATACTCGACGCTCCTCTGGCACCAGTGAGATCCCCCGGGCTGAGACATCTTCCGCTGGTTCCTCGGTGATTGATGTCCCATCAAATCGAATCGTGCCGCTGCGGACGATTGGCGGTTCTGCGCCGGCGATTGATCGTAGTGTCGTCGTTTTACCGGCTCCGTTTTCTCCATGGATGAGTACGGTTCCTTCGGGGAACTCGATGTGTTCCTGTTTGTAGCTTCGAATATTCTCTACTTGGAGGTCAGTGATTTTCATTCGCTTCCCTCCATCGTCTCAGCTTGCTCAAGGTCAGCTGAAACTTCGCTGCCACTGAATGCCTGCTGTTGTGCATCACGCAGCGTGTCCTCTAGGCTATCAG
>JBEQBL010000221.1:0-3492 GCA_041639835.1 Salinarchaeum sp. | reverse complement strand
GAAAGTTGCCGCCGGCAAGATTGCCCAAGCAAGTCTGCATGGCGCCCGTATTCTTGAGGTCGACGGAAACTTCGATGTCTGTCTTGATATTGTCCAGGAGTTGGGTCGCCGTGGGGAGGCCTATCTTCTGAACTCGCTGAACCCGTTCCGGCTTGAGGGCCAGAAGACAATCGGCTTTGAGATTCTTGAGGAACACCGGCAAAAGACCGGATCGTACCCGGACCGGATTGTGCTGCCGGTTGGGAATGCCGGTAACACCTCCGCGTTGTACAAAGGGTTCCGTGAACTCGTTGATGCCGGGGCCTTAGATCCTGAGGATGTGCCGGCGTTGACCGGAGTGCAAGCTGCCGGTGCCGCACCAATTGCGGAGGCGGTTGACCACGGCTGGGATCATATCGAACGCTGGGAGGATGTCGAAACAGTGGCGACGGCAATTCGGATTGGCAATCCGGTAAACGCGCCCAAAGCATTGCCGGGTATTCGCGAAACTGGGGGGACGGCCACGGCAGTGTCCGATGAGGCGTTGACACAGGCCCAGCGTGACCTTGCGGGATCCGGCATTGGCGTTGAACCCGCAAGTGCAACGACGCTGGCTGGCGTCCGCAAGCTTCGGTCCCAAGGCGTGATCAAAGCGGATGAGGAAGTTGTCTGTCTGACCACGGGCCATCTGCTGAAAGACCCCGAGGCGGCTGCCGCTGCTGGTGGCGACCCCGAACCGGTTCCTGGAACTGTTGACGGCGTCCTTGGCCATCTCACCGACTGACCCCACCGGCAACAACGATTAAGTAACGAACGAGCCCAGTATCAGATACGATGGGCAATAAAAACAAGACGGTCTCCTTTCGTATTAACGAGGATTCTTTCGAGAGATTACAGGAGATTGCTGAACGCCGTGAACTCTCCCTATCGGCGATGTTCCGCGATTACGTTGATGCGGTGGTGACCAACGACGGCCAGGTTGCAGTTGTGCCGGAACATCAACTCACGGAGGGCGATCAGGAGTTTCCGCCAACGGTCGAGGTGCCGACAAGTTTTGTTCGGGAACATGAGCGCCTCGAGTTGGAAGCCGAACATCTGCGTGAACAGCTTGATGAGTACAAACAGTACGTACAGACCCTACAAGAGCGTCTTGACGAGCCTGATACAGACGACGATGTCGTCCATCTTGAGGAATTGGATAAAAAGCAGGTCCCAAAATATGACTCGGAGGTAAGCCGGATTGAGCGATAGAGACGCGATACCAGATCGGGCAGTATATAGAGGCCAGCTCCGGACAGTCAGTGCTGGCATCACAGTCGGCGAGCCCGTCAGTTCACATCCCGGATCACAATCACGGCAGTGCAGTATCGTTTTTGCACAGGAAAGCCGGCAGGGCTATCACCCGGTCAGATTGCGTCGGGCGTCGGCGGCACGACGTTTGGCCTCCGGGTGGTCATCAACCTCGGCCAGTGCCTCAATCGCATCAAGCGTCCGCACGGCTGAATCAAGAAACGAGAGGACATCACCAGGGTAGGCATAGACCATGTACTCATCACTCATCACGTCAACAATCGCCTCCGGGCCAAGGCCCTGCGCGCGGAGATCAAGCAGATAGCGCATGAATTTCCGCTCGGGACAGCCACAGTAGGGGTTGCTATCACAGTCACAGTCAAGAAAGTCCTCAGCAAACTCAAGAACCCGTTCGCGAATGGACTCATCAAGTTCCTCTAAGCCCTCACCGGTATACAGCAGATCCATCGTCGCACCTTTAAATGCCCCTTTTGGAACAGATCGATCAAGTTGGGCACTGATCTGCCGGTGATTTTTGACGTAGATTTTGTCCGTGATAGCCACGTTGGGCGATTATATTATGGCCCCGGGCAAAAGGTATTTGATATCAAAAGCAGGCGACAGAAGCCGGGATATCACAATGTATATTAACGCCTGCTGGCTAGTATAAGATGCGTGTCCGGGCTGGGGTAGTGGTATCCTACGGCCCTGTGGCGGCCGTGAGGTGGGTTCGATTCCCACGCCCGGACTCCGATTATCCGGCGTATTTTAACTCTTGCAGGCTAAGTCCCCTTCCTCAAGGAGCCGCCGAAGGCCGCGAGTAGAGAGGGGATACAGCCGTACGCCCTACTCAATCAACACATTCAGACATAGCGGAACTAACACGAAAGTAGTGGTTGAGAACGTTCCAGTACCGGGCAGTACCCGAGGATGCAACCACTGGCAAGACTGCGCTGACCCACATCCAAACCTGTCGGGAAGTGTACAACCACGCACTCACTCAAGAGTACCGACCTGCTCCCGACCACGACAAGCCGTCATACACTGCGATGCAGAACAAACTGCCCGCGTGGAAGCGCGAGTGGTCGGAGTGGACAAGCGTACTCGAAATGCTTGCAGATAGCCGTGCGGCGTATCAAGCACAGTGAAAGCGTCCTCGAATCACTATAGGAACGTGGATTCAACGTGGGTCGTCTCAAGTGGAAAGCCCCAAGAGAATACCGCAGTATCACGTACAACCAGTCAGGCTTTGACGTGGATAGTAACACGGGTCGGACTGGTCACGCTAGTTACACGCAGATTATAACGCCGCTTGGAATATTGAGTGGCGTCTTGTCCAGCACTGGCTTAAATCTGGGGCTAGACAGGCGGACTGTCAGGTCGCCCTCAAGTCGGGGATAGTGAACGCGAACGGCGAGTTTACGCCTTCCACGTCTTGTGGCCAGAGGGGGAGTCCACTGACAAGCCCACCGCTTAGCGGTGGGTACCTGACGAACCACACAAGTAAGGCGTGTTGTTGTGAACTCATCCCGAGGTCAAGCCCCGGGGCAGTCGCCTCAACGGCCAGTACATACTCTAAGGAGGCAATTTACTGATAGGTCGGCCCTGCACTACGGGGGAGTATCATAAGTAGACGAAACGGCATACGTGCTGGACATACGTCTAACGACATGGTCAGATACGGGTTGAGTCTGGCGATTATCGGACAAAAATATCTACAATAGAGATGATACGTAGGTCAGTGTCTTTATATATACTGAGAGCATACATAATACTATCCGGCGTTACTGACGGAAAACGGTCGTACGCGGGACCCCAGGGCTCCCAACTCTGAAAGGCCCGTATCATTATTCCAGTGAGTCTGGATAATAAATGATTCCGTTTTCTTAAGAGGGCGCCGGGGACAAAATTACCAATCATGGATCTACGCACACTCATCCAAGGAGACGATCGCGCGGTGTCGCCCGTTATCGGGGTCATTCTAATGGTCGCGATTACGGTCATTCTGGCCGCGGTTATCGGATCGTTTGTCCTTGGCATTGGCGGACAGCAAGAACAGGCACCACAGGCGAGTTTGAGTATTGAGAATGTGGAGGAGGATAGTAATCTTAGCGTTACCGTCTCGCATCAAGGAGGAGACCGATTCACTACGGAAAACACCAATAACCTCTCAGTGACGGTGAGTAATCAGAGTGATTCTGATACACTCGCGTACGACGATGG
>JBEQBL010000220.1:0-3515 GCA_041639835.1 Salinarchaeum sp. | reverse complement strand
ATCTACATCCGTCAGTCCGGTATGAAAGAGCAGATTGGCCATACCAGTGTCCGCATCGACGACGGTTACGTCATATTCCTCCGCTAATGCCATTCCTAATGCAACTGCCCCGGTGGTCTTCCCGGTTCCACCTTTCCCACTTGCGACCGCGAAGACCTCAACCATTATCGGAGATTCATGTGGCCCTTGGCTAAAGCATAGTGGATTGCTATCCGTCACTTGATGGAAGTCCAGCTCGTTCACAGAGCCTTTCAATATCGATATGTGTCTCAATCATGCTCGCTACCCGGTTATACGGAGTCTGCTCCGCCTGCTGGCTGTCGTTGATACATCCACTCGGCGGCTGCTTGCCGGCGTGCTCGAATACCGTCCTAAGAAATGCGTCTCGGGCTACCTGATTCTCGAAAAGCCCATGTAGGTAGGTTCCAAGGACTGTGTCCGTTGTCGCCCCCAATTGAGCGCCTTCTTCATCATCTCTCATCGTCTCTGTCCGACGGAACGGTGTTGTAATGGCCTTTGTTGCGTGTGTTCGTCCAGCATGGATCTCATAACCTTCAACCTGTCCGGTCCCCCCGGACAGCGGCCCCCCTCCGTTAAGTAAGAGAGTTGCGGGGGTTACCCGTTTATCCGTAGTAAACTCCGTTACAACAGGCAACAGTCCGATCCCGGAGACCGCTGTCTGATTTCCTGTTCCCTCCACATCGGCGTTTGTGATACGTTTGCCAAGTAGCTGATAGCCACCGCATAACCCAACAATCGGCCCGGTAAACTCGCGCAGTCGGTCAGCAAGCCCTGCCTCATGTACAGCAAGACAGTCATCAACGGTATTTTTTGATCCAGGGATGACGACTGCGTCTGCATCCGCAATTGAATCCGCAATTGGACGGTAGGACACCCGTACCCCCGGCGTTCTTGCCAGTGGCTCAAGATCAGTAAAATTCGAAATCCGGGGCAGTCGGGGAACAGCAACCGTCACGGTCTGTTCACAGCCATCATCCATGCCTCGTGTGACCTGTTCATCCGGCCCCGGTAACGCTAAACTGTCCTCCTCCGGCAGTCCGGGCTTCTCATATGGGACCACCCCAAGTACTGGAACCCCGGTGCGCTGTTCAATCTGTGTAATACCCGGTGTTAACAGGCTCTTGTCGCCGCGAAACTTCGTAATGACAACGCCAATAACGCGCTCACGCAGATCGGCTGGCATCAACTCGATTGTTCCAAGAATCGATGCGAACACCCCGCCGCGCTCAATGTCCGCAACGAGCAGAATTGCTGCTTCCGCAAATCGAGCAGTCTCAATATTTGCTAAATCGCGGTCGTGAAAATTGATTTCTGCGATTGAGCCAGCCCCCTCGGCAATGATCGCTGTATGTGTCTTCGCCAGCCGCTGCCACGCGTTGCTCGCCTGACGCCGGGCTTGTTCCCAGTAGGTATCATAATACTCCTGGGCACTCCCATGTCCCACCGCGTCTCCATTGAAGATGAGTTGACTTTCGTGATTTCCGCGCGGTTTGAGCAACACCGGATTGTGATCCGTTGTTGGTGGCGTCCGGGCTGCCTTTGCCTGTACGAACTGTGCAACCCCAATCTCGCCGGTCCCATCCCCGGATCCCTTAGGAACTGCACGAGCATTGTTTGACATATTCTGCGCTTTATACGGGGCCACATCGATACCTCGATCTGCAAGCATCCGACATAATCCGGCGGCAACGGTGCTTTTTCCGACATGTGATGCTGTCCCTGCAACGAGCAGCGTTGGCGTCGACCGATGTGAGGTATCTCCACTGGTCATCAGCGGTATCAGTATTCGATCCCACGACGGGCTGGCACGCCTTCTGCGGCTGGGTGCTTGTGATTGTTGACCTCACTGATGAGATCGACGATGTCCTCAAGATAGGTCGGTCGTTTGTGGCCTCCGGTCACCAGTAGCTCAAGCCGCTCCGGTTTTGTTTCAATTAGCGTCCGCACTGTGTCTTGGGCAATCAAGTCCCGTTCGACAGCATACAGGAGTTCATCAAGCACTAGCATATGGACCCCCGTCTCCGGCGCTCCGGTATGTGGTTTACTTAAATCGGCTTTCTGTGCTGCGTTGAGTAGTTCTTGGGCCCGTGTCAAAGCAACGTGGGCTTGCTCGTGATGGTCAGTGTCATCTGTTCCATCATCTCGTCCATGCCAGCCCGGGTGCCCCTCTGTTTCGACTGATGCTGTCGGAAGCGCATCAAGCACGGCGTTTTCACCCGTCTTCCAGCCACCTTTCATAAACCGGAGGATATGCACGCGATAGCCACGCCCTGCCGCTCGGATTGCCTCCCCGGTTGCCGCGGTCGTCTTTCCTTTGCCGTCTCCCCACCAGACAGCGACAAGTCCAAACTGATCCGGGGCCGCCGGATCAATCGCTCTGTCCATCTCCGACGCGGGATCTTGGCTCATTATCGCGTGTTAGACTGGGGCCTATATCGATGTTGGGTCCGCGTTCCTGCTTGCTCTGAGCGGCCTCTTGATGGTAAGCGACGTGATGTGATCGGAGCTTTGTGTGTCTTCTATCCGCAATGGGACAGGCATTATATCTGATTGAGAAACGCATCAAACGCCCCTCGTTCTGGATGATGATGCGTGTATGTCCCAAGAGCGTTGTATTCCGTGAGCCCGTCGTGATTACCATCAATCCCCGTTCCTCGAAGTACATCGAATGCAAACCGGGCGTCGGAATCAACACGCGCCTTTGAGTAATGAAACTCGTGTCCATGTCGGTGAGTCCCGGCTGTTGCGGTCAATGTTCTCCGGGTTGCCTCAAGTTCAACGTAGCCAAGGGCCTGTCGACGGGATGTTTGCTCGATCTCTGCAGGGAGAATGCCAGCCATCTCATACTGTGTCCCATCGACAGTAAGGGTCTCAGCTATGCTCATCAGTCCGCCGCACTCGCCAAACACCGGACATCCATCGGCGGCTCGCGTCGCAATTGCTTCCATGGTTTGACTCTCCGCCAACTGTTCCGGATACAACTCAGGATAGCCCCCCGGCAGATACACGGCATCACATGCCGGCAGTGTGTCCCCGGCCACTGGTGATACAAATTCGACCGTTGCTCGCCGTTGTAATCGTGTAACTGTTGCCGGATAATAAAATCGAAATGCTGAGTCTCGCGCCATCACAATCCGGCGATCGATCACTTTGGAAGGAGGTGTTACCGGGACTGGTGCCGGCTGTCGTGCAAGTGCCTGTAGCCGCTCAATACGGAGAGAGTCGGCAGCGTCAGCCAGGGCTGCTGTTGGCAACTCTGTTTCACCCCCGCCATGTAATCCAAGATGGCGATCCGGAATGGCGAGTCGATCATCCGATGGGATTCGTCCAAGATACTCAATCCCCGCTGGCAAAGCCGCCTTGATTTCACGCTCATGTCGCCCCCCGGCGGCGTGCTGAGCAATAACCCCGACCACATCAACTTCGTGTTCTCCTGGTCCATCCGGGGCGCCGTACGCTGCAAACCCCAGTGCTGTCGCCGCAACACTCTCCAT
>JBEQBL010000219.1:0-3515 GCA_041639835.1 Salinarchaeum sp. | reverse complement strand
TCCAGTCGAACGTGTAGAGGTCGTTGCGGACGAGGCCATGCAACTCGTAGCCATCTTCACGATTGCCCCAGTATCCTGGTGGCGAGGGGTTCTCAGTCACTGTCGGGTTAGAGTCGTCGTAGTACTGGTCGAGCAACCGGAAGTGGCTGCGCCACGCTTCGCTGTTCTTGCGAGCGATCTGCTGGCAGGTTGCCTTGCCAAGGATGGGAGCATACTCGTCGTAGAGCTCGGTGCACTCGGCGTCCCACACGTCACCGTCATCGCTGAAGTATGCTTGGCGGCGTCGGTAGGTGATCTGGTTCCAGAGGGGTGGTTGGGCGGCCAGCCAGTCGAACAAACACTGCCGATACCTGTGGCTGGTTGCGTTGGCAGTGTATGTGTTCGTTCGCTGTGGCCGGTCGCTCACACAGTACATTATGTGATAGATTAGTATGAACGTTGAGATTACAACCAGCCTATATCACGTGGTTTGTGGCATATCATGTCGGCTTCATCAACACCCCTGAAGGGGTGGGCTTTCGCCTCCCTACCGCTGCAATCTCCGCTCCCGTAATCTTTTTTCGACCGTCTCGCCAATAATGAGTGCTACTCATGCGGGAGAGTGACACGGAGTCGGAGACGGCGTCCAGTTCGACTACCCGGGCCCCTACTTCCGGTGCAACCGTTGATGCTGATGTTGATCCTGATACGATCCTCAGCCGAATTGGATTTGATGCCGATACAAGTGTGTTGACCCGTCGACAAGCTGAGGTCCTTGCGCTTCGCACCCAGGGACTGTCTCAGGCGGCGATTGCAACGCGGCTTGGCACCTCTCGGGCCAATGTCTCGAATATTGAGGGCAGTGCTCGTCGCAATATCGAACGAGCACGTGAAACTGTTGCCTTTGCCGAGGCGCTACACGCTCCTGTACAGGTCACCGTTGACTCCGGCACGGACCTGTATGAGGCCCCTGATATCGTGTATTCGGCCTGTGATGAGGTCGGGGTCAAGGTGTCACGATCAGCACCGGAACTTATTCAATTAATTAGCGAGCAGGTCAGCGGCGCCGTTATTGGCCGTGAGGTCACCGATGACATCCTTATTAGCGTCACCGGCGACGGGGATGTCCGTGTCCGATCGGTGTAGGCATGTGGTGCTAGACCGCTGTGTTTGTGTCATCTGCTCACGGTCAACCCCAGTGTCGGCACAGACCGGCAGCTACAACAGCCCGGGGGTGGTGCCATTAGCCAACGGGCATGACCGACGAACCGACTGACGAGGTTAATGTTGACATCGGTGATTCTTCCACTGATGCCGAGCCCTCAACCGATCATACTCTTCGGGCCGATATTCAGGATCTGCGGTCGGAGCTTGACGCCTTGCGAGCGGATATTGATGATCGAACTGTTCATCGTGATGCCGTCGAAGAAGAGCTCAAGGCATACGTCCGACAACGGCAACGGCGAGGCCATGCGCGCGGGTGGGGCCCCTATCTGGTCTTGCTTTATGGGACAATCATGACTATTGGGGCCTTCTACCTTCTCCCCGGGGGATGGGCCATCCTTGCGATGGTTGTCATCTGGCTGTCGACGCTTGGACTGTATACGTTGATGATTGTGATCGGCCTTGGACTCTCGATTCTTGGACTTCCCGGTCGGCTTGTCAATCGGTTTGGGCCGCCCTGATTGTCCTCAGTACGTGCTTGGCGTTGTCTTAACAGTTGTTGGTAATACGATTTCTTTATTCAGTGTGGGGCGTGCAACAAGGCCGTCCCACGTATAATTACATGCCCTCTGTTGAATAAAATTATCGTGTTTTCAACCACTGTTAACCGAGCGGGAACCATTATTTGGGTTGGCTTTGTAGCCGTAGCTAGCGAGCCAGTATGCGAATGCTCAAACATGTCTTTGACCGGCAACCACGACGTCAGGGGAACGTCGAGGAGTATGCAACCGTAGCGACCGATACGTCAGCAGCCCATTCTCAGGAGTCCTCTGGATCTATGCGTATCCGACTTGCCGATATCACGAGCCAGCAGGATCTTCTGGAGACCAAAGATGCGCTTTATGATGGACACATCGTGATTGTCTATACCGACCAGCTGGGGGCTTCCGGGCTCACCGAGGAGATGGTTATTGACGAGTTATTAGATGTTGTCCAAGACATTGATGGTGATATTATCAAGAAGGTCGACGGCCAGATTATTGCCGGGCCGACATCAGTCCATATTGACCGCGAAAAAATCGGTGGCCGGTGACTCTTCTGGAGAGCGCCGTTCGTTCCCTGTGCTCAGTGATATCCATCCTGCGGTGTGATCCTGTTCGTGGCCGGTAGAATCACCGCGAGGCACTCACCAGAAGCCGGTCACCCGTATTTACGGAATAATTCAAGGCGAAAGCCTCGCGCTTTAGCGCGGGGATAAAACCGAAATAACATGCTACAAACCATGCAGCATACCCACGTTGTAACCCCGAAATTTATGCTATTTGAGATACCGTGAGTTCGAGGGCCGAAGGTGCATCAGCGAACCCGCAAGTTCACAGCCGGGGTGATCCAACCAGGATTACCCATGGAGGAATCTTCGCCCTTCAGGGCGGAGAGGAGGTCAACAACAATTGAGAACCCGGTTTCTTTTGCCCGCCCAGTCATACGCCCAAGGTATGTCAGATGGTGGGGCCGAACAACTTCCGACGCTTGATTATCACCATATCAACCACACAGCAGTCCAGCCCTGTGGCTGGACAAAAAACGCGCTTAATGGAGAGGGAACCTGTTACAAACAAGCATTCTATGGGATTGCCTCGCATCGCTGTATTCAGATGACCCCGGTAGTGCGGTGTAATGAGCGATGTGTTTTCTGCTGGCGCGATCATGCCGGCCACGCACATGAACTCTCCGACGTTGCGTGGGATGATCCTGAAGCTGTTGTCGATGCCTCAATCAAGCTTCAGCGTCAACTTCTGTCGGGATATGGAGGTAACGATGCCGTTTCTGAAGATACCTTTGAGGAGGCCATGGATCCCCGACATGTGGCCATTTCACTTGATGGTGAACCAACGCTATACCCATACCTTCCGGAACTTATCGAGGCCTATCATGACCGCGATATTACGACCTTTTTAGTTTCAAACGGCACGCGACCGGAGATGCTCGCTGAGTGTTCGCCAACACAGCTGTACCTCTCTGTTGATGCCCCTGATCAGGAGACATACAACACCGTTGTAAACCCAATGCTTGAGGATGGCTGGACCGCACTGATGGACTCACTTGATGTTATGGCTAAGAGTGATACACGGACAACGATCCGAACGACACTTGTTGAAGGACATAACGACATTGCTCCGGATCGATATGCTCAGTTATTCGAGCGTGCTGCTCCTGACTTTATTGAGCTGAAAGCATACATGCACGTCGGCAAATCGCGTGAGCGACTTGATCGGGCGGCAATGCCCGAGCATGAACGTGTCGTGGAGTTTGCCCACGCTATTCAAGATCAGTTACCTGCCTATGATGTGCTTAAAACCGCACCTCGGTCT
>JBEQBL010000218.1:0-3544 GCA_041639835.1 Salinarchaeum sp. | reverse complement strand
TGCGTTGATCGCCACGCTCGTGTTCCTTTTCTCACTTGGCTATATGAACCACGATGAACATCATCGTGAACGAGGGGGGCTCCCCCGGTATTACGCTAGCCTTGGGCTCTTTACGGCGAGTATGCTTGCCTTTGTTATCTCGTCGAATCTCCTGATGGCGTTTGTCTTCTTTGAGCTTGTTGGCTTGTGTTCATACCTGCTGATTGGCTTCTGGCTAAGTGATCAAGCCCCATCTAGTGCGGCCAAAAAGGCCTTCCTCGTCACCCGTTTTGGAGACTATTTCTTCCTTGTCGGTGTTGTCGGGGTGCTTGCAACGTTTAATACGGCGGCCTTTGTTGATGGATTCCCACAACTCGCCGAGCAAGCGCTTTCTGACACCGTTCCTGCATCGATGTGGATTCCCGGGAATCTTGATCCACAAACGTGGTTTACGATCTTGGGGCTGCTTGTCCTTGGCGGTGCGATTGGCAAGTCAGCACAGTTCCCGTTACACACGTGGCTTCCTGATGCCATGGAGGGTCCAACGCCAATCTCGGCACTCATTCACGCGGCCACAATGGTCGCCGCGGGAGTGTACCTCCTGGCCCGCATGTTTGGCTTTTATGCCCAACTTCCCGGGGCACTCGCGGTGATTGCCTTTACCGGCGCCTTCACAGCCTTATTTGCGGCGACGATGGGCGCTGTCAAAGACGATATCAAACAGGTGCTTGCCTACTCGACCATCTCCCAGTATGGGTATATGATGCTCGGGCTGGGAGTTGGGGGATATGTCGCTGCTACCTTCCATCTCATGACACATGCGTATTTCAAGGCGCTGTTGTTCCTGGGGGCTGGGGCAATTATCGTCACCACACACACCCAGGATATGTGGGAACTGGGTGGCCTGAAAGACAATCTCCCGATGACCCACTGGACGTTCTTGGCGGGGGCCCTGGCCCTTGCGGGTATTGCACCCTTCTCGGGATTCTGGTCGAAAGACGAGGTCCTGTACGATGCATTACTCGTTGGACTTGACCAGCCGATCTTACTCGTTGCGTATGCGATGGCGCTGCTTGCTGTCGTCCTTACCGGCTTTTACACATTCCGTATGTACTTCCTCACCTTCCGTGGGACGCCACGGTCCGATCCGGCGTCCGATCCTGATTGTATTGACTGGACTATCAAACTGCCACTGGCTGTGCTGGGACTGCTAGCAGTTGTCGCCGGCGTTGTTAACATGAAACCACTGACTGGTCTGCTCAGTGCCGATATTCTGTATCTTGAGCAGTGGCTCAACAGTGGACTTGCAACGCTTTCTGCTGAGCATTACCACACGTTGCTCCAGTATCAAGAGGCAAGCCTCGGTCCACTACTTCCGGCAGCGGTCGCCCTTGCTGCGGCGCTGATCGGCGTCTACGGCGCTCATCTGCTGTATAACGTGCCGGAACCGCGTCGGCACTTCGATGGAACTGGACTGATTGATTCGCTTCTTCGACACAACTACTACCAGGATGAACTACAAGTGTGGCTAGCAACCGGTCTCACCGGCTCTGTCGCTCGGATTTCGAATACCTTTGATCAAGGGGTTATCGACGGTGTTGTCAACGGTGCTGGCGCGGTTGGGCTTTCAAGTAGTGACCGGATCCGGCGACTCCAGTTTGGTGTGTTGCCCGGATATGTGGCTGTCCTTGTCGCCTCGGTGGTTGTGTTGATTCTGGTTATCGGCTTCTATGGGGGGTGGTGGCTATGATTATTGAAGCTCTTATTCTGGTAACGCTTTTTGGGGCCGGCATCGCATTTGTGAGCCCTGATCGGTTTGCCGGGCGGATTGCTGCCCTGATAAGTCTGCTACCACTTGCTGGCAGCGCCTGGATGTTCCTTACATACACTGGCTCCGGGAACGTGCTTCTTGGCGGGACACGTGGCTTTGAATCGACTGTCTCCGGAAGTACCCTCATCCCACTTGGGGCGTATGATATCAAGTGGATCGCTGCTGTTGACGGTATCGCACTGCCGCTTGTTGTCCTTTCAACAATCTTGACAACCCTTGCAATCGTCAGTGCTTGGACGCCGATTGATGAACGTCAGTCGCAGTTTTATGGCTTGGTGTTGTTCCTTGAGGCGGCGTTGATTGGCGTCTTCACTGCACTTGATTTCTTCGTGTGGTTTGTCTTCTGGGAGGCGGTGTTGCTACCGATGTACCTCTTGATTGGTGTTTGGGGTGGCCCCCGGCGTAAGTATGCCGCGATCAAGTTCCTTATTTACACCAACGCCGCCTCATTCGTGCTGTTCATCGGCTTTCTGGCGTTGATCGTCGGCCTTGATATCAACAGCTTCAGTCTCATTGCGATTACCGATGCGTTGCAAAGTGGCGCTATCAGTGGCTACTTTGGCCTTGATCCACGAACCGTACTGATTGTTGCCTACTGGGCATTGTTCATTGGCTTTGCGGTGAAGGTGCCAATTGTGCCGGTTCATACATGGTTGCCGGACGCTCACGTGGAGGCCCCAGCTCCGGTGTCGGTACTGCTGGCCGGCGTGTTGCTCAAAATGGGGACCTACGCGCTTGTGCGATACAATGTGACGATGTTCCCCGGCCTGACCCGTGACTTTGCAGAGATTATTGCTGTAATCGCCGTTGTCAGTGTTATCTACGGCGCCTTATTAGCGCTTGCCCAGGAAGATCTCAAGCGGGTGGTTGCGTACTCGTCGGTCTCATCCATGGGCTATGTAATTCTTGGCCTTGTTGCCCTGACCGTCTATGGGATCGGCGGTGGAACCTTTCAGATGCTCTCTCACGGACTCATTTCCGGGCTTTTGTTCATGGCCGTCGGTGTGATCTATAGCGCTACCCATACACGCATGATCGAAGACATCTCTGGACTTGCGACTCGGATGCCAATGGCTGTGGGGATCTTTCTTGCCGGAGCCTTTGCCTACATGGGCCTTCCACTGATGTCCGGGTTTGCCGCTGAGGTCTTCGTCTTCATTGGGGCCTTCGATGCCCCGGCCCTTGCCTGGTCGCCAGTCTTTACTAGTGTTGCAATGTTTGGCATCGTTATCGTGGCTGGCTATCTCCTATGGGCGATGCAGCGAGCCTTGTTCGGTCCCTACGGGATCGATGGTGACGCTATCGACCCGACATCGGCCGCAATGCAGGATATTGTGCCCTTGCTTGTCCTACTGGGCCTCATCGTCGCTCTTGGCGTGGCGCCTGATATTGCGTTTAATATGATCGAAGATGCTACCCAACCCATTGTCGACGCTTCCGGAGGTGAGACTCGATGATTCTTGCCCTGTCTCCCGGTGTTGAGACCGTGATCGCCTTGGCCCCGCTGCTTTTCCTAAGCGGGGCTGCCATGGCGGCGTTTCTTATCGACGCCATTTCGGGGGCCGGTCGGTCCCACGGTGCTATCGCCGGAGTGACGATTCTTGGTGGTGCCGGCGCCCTTGGAAGTGCTGTCTGGCAACTCTGGACCGGACAGGGGGTACCAACTGAACCCCTGTTGGCTGGCCAGTTGGTCGTTGACATGACCAGCCTACTGTTTACCGTTGTCATCACGAG
>JBEQBL010000217.1:0-3558 GCA_041639835.1 Salinarchaeum sp. | reverse complement strand
GCTTCAATGGCTTCAACAGGTGTATTGAGCGTATTTGTCATCCCCACGTGCACACCGTCCATCCCATCGGCAGTCGGTCGTGCGCCGGCACCGCCGGCAATCGTCTCATAGTAGGTAAATGATCCATCTCGAGCCCCGATGGTCACATTGTTCATTGTTCCCTGACCCTGCGCTGGGATCTGCTCCGGGATTGCCTTGCCAAGGGCAGTAAACAGGACATCTGTGACTCGCTGACTGGTCTCAACGTTTCCACCAACAACGGCTGTCGGTGGGGTTGGATGTAGGAGTGACCCCTCCGGGGCGTGAACCGTTATCGGTGCATAACAGCCGTGATTAGGTGGGATTTCCGGATCGGTCACACATCGAATCACAAAGTAGGCCGCACTTTTCGCAACTGACAATGGCGCATTAAGATTTCCGGCTACTTGATCCGCCGTCCCGGTGAAATCGATTGTCAGTTCTGTATCTTCGATTGTTACAGTTGCTGTAATTGGAATGTCCGCGTCGGTAATCCCATCGCCCTCAAGCACATCTTCGGCATGGTAGGTTCCATTCGGGAGAGTGGCAATCTCGGTTGTCATTCGCTCGTTTGAGTACTCCATAACAGCATCAAAGCCAGCCTGTACCTGCTCAAGCCCATGGTCGGCGATGAGATCGTCAATTCGTCGATTTGCTCGCTTGTTAGCCGCCAGTTGGGCCTGGAGATCGGCCTGTCGTTCCTCGCGGTTGCGAACATTTGCCAACACCAGTGCCATCGTATCCTCCACGAGAGTCCCATCGGCCACGAGTTTGACTGGTGGTATGCGAAATCCCTCCTGATAGATTTCACGCGCCCCGGCTGGCATACTCCCTGGTGTCTGTCCACCGACGTCAGCGTGATGCGCCCGTGATACGGCGTATCCGAGTATCGTCTGCTCATGGGTTAGTGGCGATACAAGGGTTAGATCCGGGAGATGGGTCCCACCGGCAAATGGATCATTCAGTGCGAAGACATCCCCCAGCGATGGCTCACGCTCACGGACCGCTTGGACAGCCTCCGGCATCGCACCCAAGTGCACCGGAATATGTTCAGCTTGTGCAATCATTCGGCCTGTGGCATCAAACAGCGCCGTTGAGCAGTCCTGTCGTTCCTTGATATTCGGTGAGAAGGCACTCTGAATAAGCGTCTGTCCCATCTCCTCGGCGATGCTCTCCAGCTGATTCCGCAACACCTCAAGGGTCACCGGATCGACTGTTGCTGTCATGACGTTACCTCCAGTCGCACGCTGCCGTTGGCGGTAACTGTCCCGTTCCAATCCGGTGGAATCACGGTTGTGCTGTCTGTTTTCTCAAGAATTGCCGGCCCGGTTACTGTTCGCCCACGATCCAATGCCGCTCGATCATAGATCGTTGTCTCTCGTGGTCCACGTTCCGAGAAGACCACCTCTCGGACCCCCGTTTTGGGCGTTCGATCGTCTGCTGTGGCATCAATTGGTGGGCGTTTCTGGGGGCGCGTTGCCGTCACGCGAAGTGTGACAATCTCAATTGGGGCCTCAAGTGTGTATCCATGTGTTGTCTCGTGTAATGCATGGAATCGATCTGCAACGGTCGATGACGTGAATGTTTCAATTGGCACGGTCAGTTCAAAGCTTTGCCCAGCATAACGACAGTCGACAGCTCGATCAACCTGCACGCGTGCTGATGCTGTGGTCGCCTCGCGTACCTCCGCCTCAAGATCGGCGTATATCTCGGCCATTTGCTCCGGTGTGGCCTCCTCAAGCCGTGTTTGGACCGTGCGTCCAGCATCATGGACCTCATCGGCGGCAAGTAAGCCATACGCCGAGAGGACGCCGGCTGGCCCCGGAATTAGGACCTGATCGATGTCAAGTCGGTCAGCAACGGCAGCCGCATGCATTGGCCCAGCGCCGCCAAACGCAACTAACGCGAACTGTCGTGGATCATATCCACGTTCAACGGTCACCCCACGAATTGCACGGGCCATCGTTGCGGTCGCCACTCGATGTACGCCCTCCGCAGCGGCGGTTGCATCGGCCAAGCCAGCGGTGGTTGCCAGTGTTTCAAGCGCTGTCCGTGCGGCCTCACGGTCAATGGTCACCTCACCACCGAGGGCTATGTCTGTCCCCAAATACCCAAGCACGGCGGCTGCATCGGTGACTGTCGGTGCCGTTCCCCCCCGATCATAACAGGCCGGGCCTGGATCCGCCCCGGCAGACTCAGGTCCAACACGAACGGCGCCACCGGCATCAACCCAGGCGATTGACCCGCCTCCAGCACCGACCGTATTGACATCGACCATTGGTGTCTGAATCGGCACCTCTCCGACCGTCGCATCGGTCGTTCGCTCAACGTCCCCATCCCGGACGAGGCTCACATCCGTTGAGGTCCCCCCCATATCGAATGTAACGACTGTGTCCTCATCGGCGGCTGCTGCCGCACCAACAACTCCAGCGGCTGGCCCGGAGAGGACAGTTGTGATTGGTCGATCGCGGACAGCTGATATACTTGCGGTGCCGCCGTTTGCTTGCATAATCCGTGGCTCCGGTATCCCGGCCGCTACCGCCTGGTCTTGCACCCGACCGAGATACCCCTCAATTGCTGGCGTCACATACGCGTCGGCTGCCGTCGTTGCGGTCCGCTCAAATTCACGAAACTCCGCGAGAACTTCATGCGAGACAGAGACCGGTATATCAAGTTCCTCTCGAAGGATTCGCGCCACTGTCTGCTCATTCTTCGGAGTGGCATAGGCATGCAACAGGCAGACGGCGACACTCTCAGCATCCGTAGCGGCGATGTCCTCGGCTATCGACCGAACAGCGGCTGGTGTAACCGGCTCTACAATTCCATTCGGTGTCGCTCGCTCATCGATCTCAAAGCGCCGCCGTCTGGGGACAAGCGGTGTCGGCTTCGTCGCCGTCAGATCATAGAGTGCCGGGCGGTCCTGCCGTCCGATTTCAAGCACATCTCGGAACCCGGCAGTGGTCACAAGCGCGGTCTTTGCCCCATCTCGTTCAAGTAATGCATTCACTGAGACGGTCATCGCATGCACGAAGGCATCGATGGTTTCCGGCGCACGGTCAGCACTCTTACATGCCTTCTCAATACTATTGAGCACCCCAGCACTCTGATTTTCCGTTGTTGGAACCTTCGCGGTTGTGAGGGTACCATCGGCAACGAGAGCGACATCGGTGAATGTGCCCCCAACGTCGACACCAATCGTAATCTCCCGTGTCATAGCCTCATTAGTCTGTACGATAGTTGATGTACGCTCTAGGAGTATCGGTCATAGTAAACACACCGATTAGAGTGTTGGTCATTGTCGATGGGTGAAGTGCCGCTATACCAGTTGTTGCAAATATGGTTTTTTATTCAGGATTAGCAAGAAATTAATATCCTATAATTTGCCCTCTGATATAATAAAATGATGTGGTTCAGGGCACTGCTAGATTGAACCCTTCTGTCTGAGCATCTCTCCGTCCGCAGGACCCGTTATCAGCAACTCACGCTCTCGAACAACAGCCAATCTTCTTCGAAGAACGTCTTCTAGTTCGACCTCAATCT
>JBEQBL010000216.1:0-3590 GCA_041639835.1 Salinarchaeum sp. | reverse complement strand
GGATCACTCGCATCACCCATATATCGGGCATCCCCGATACAGGTCTCAACGCACGCCGGTTCCTCCCCGCGCTGAAGACGGTGATAACAGTAATTGCACTTCATTGCCACCCCATCAACATCATCGGGATCACGCTCATGCCCATACTCCGGCACGGATACATCATCCTGCATGAACTCGCCGTCATACTCATCGCCGAAATTGAAATATCGCGCTCCGTATGGGCAGGCGACCACGCAGGATCGACACCCGATACACCGATCATAGTCAATCCGTGTGATCCCATTCTCAAGTTTATACGTCGCCGCGGTCGGACACACCTGCACGCACGGGGCGTGTTCACACTGTAGACATGGTCGTGGCATCTGTGTCCGTGTTACATTCGGGAACTCGCCATGTTCCTGCTCCATGACCACATTATACGACACTCCAGGTGGCGTGCGATTTTCCGCTTTACAGGCGGCCGTACAGGAACTACAACCAACGCATTTCTGCAGATCAATCACCATCGTCCAGGTCGGGGTCTCCGCTGTTTCCTCCGTTGCCGGTGTCCCATCTGCAACGTCATCAATTGAGCAGCTACTGCAGGACAACTCGGTGGCCGTCTCATCCGAGACGGTCTGTTCATCGTGATCAACCGCTGGGTTCGGCGTTTGCTCGTATATCTCCCCGAAGGCCTCCCGGGCTGCTTCATCATATTTCTCCCAAAAAGCATCGCCTGACAACGCCCCCTCGGAAACTCGCTGGGCGTCGTTGGCCATTGCGGTGATCAGCCCGGTATCATAATCACTCTCACGGGCAGCTTGCGGCGCATCCGCTGTCGTCGCCTTCGTGTCTCCAACAGATTCGTAGGTAATCGTATTATCCACGCTCATATAGTATTCGCCACTATTGTGGATATCACCCATGAGAATAATAGTGATAAATATTGCGGCGTCGGTAAACAAACGACAGTTTTGGCCGCTCTATGCCGCATTTAACTGAATATTTGACCATATTTGGTCGTCCTAAAAGCACGTGATTGTTTTATAATTGCACAATACTGCCCTTGCTTGTTGCTCTCTCGGTGTATGTTAGCATTTATCAGTGAAATCACCTTTCATTACGTAATCAGATATATGATAGCTTTCCCAGTTTCACCCCCGCAAGAGAACTGTACAGTTTTCAATTTAGCATAACGTTTATTATTGTATCATTGCTACAACCGTATGATGGTAGTATTAACCGCACTAACGATTGCCGGCGCCGGGGCCATTGCCGCCCTTGGTGGCTATGCCATCTACCGTGGGGGCAAGGTCACCGGCAGTTCGCGCCCGGCACTCCGGGGTGTGGTAACCGCAGCAGCATTGTTTGTCTGGACAGCTGTAACCCTCCCTGTTGCAGCGTTTGTGCTGACTGGTGGACTGCTCATTGGCCTGGCCGTCTTGCCGATTCTTCTGGCGATTGCCGGTGGGTATCTGCTTGCTCGTCCCCGGCGTCAGGTCGGGTACGGCGCTGACCCCGATACAATCACAGTGAACTGACTGTTGTCAGGGCCCCACCCGGTACATACTCGTGTTCCTCGCTGGGATACCGCTTTATCAGTCATTACTCATTCACTGTTGGTCTGCTCCTACGGTATAGCGATTCGCCCCGCTAAGGCACTGCAACATATCATGCCCATTGGCCACGGGAGGTCGATATCGCCGGAAACACGGGTGTTTTTCTGTCGCGTCCGGCAGGTACATGTATGACATCGATCGGGATCGTCGGTGCCGGCGGTGCTGCTGCCGCGTTGAGCTATGTCGTTGATGGAGCGATGCCGGACGCTGACCTTACGATTCTTGAGAAATCCGGCGGTGTCTGTGGCCGGGCAGCCACCCGTCGTCATGGGCCTGTCACCTATGATTATGGCACAAACTACGTCAAATCGCGTGATGATCGCGTTACCGAGCTGCTGTCGGACACGCTTGACACCGATGGACGAGTCGAGATCACAGAGCCGATTTACACGTTTGATCAAACCGGTGAGGTAACCCCCGGTCGTGAGTCGACAACCAGTAAATGGAGTTACGAAGACGGACTCACGCAGATTGCCAAGCGGCTCTTTGCACGCACCAATGCGACCGTCCATCGCCGCACGCGCGTTGAGACGATTGTTCGGACAGACGATCGCTGGACGCTTATCGATGGTGAGGGTACTGAGTGGGGACCGTTTGATATTCTGGTGCTCAATCCCCCGGCCCCACAGACCGCTCAGTTACTTGCCGATGCTGACTGGGAGCATTCACTTCGTGACCAACTTGTTGATGCAATTGACGCCGTTCCATACCGCGCGATCTGGACCGCCGTGTTCCACTATCCATTTTCGATTGAGCGACCCTACTATGCATTGATCAATACCGATGATGAACACGAGATTGGCTGGATCGCTCGTGAGGAGTGTAAAGCCGGACATGTTCCCGACGGGGAGTCAGTACTGGTGATCCAGGCTGCCCCAGAGTGGTCACGTGACCATTATGATGCCCCACCCGAGGAGAACATTGCCACGTTAGCTGAGTACACAGCGGAGATTATGAACGATCAACGACTCGCCGATCCAGACTGGACTGATCATCAGGGATGGCTATATGCGCTCCCGGATGACGGCGTCGCCAAAGGAGTTGTTCAATCCGCCGAGTCCGAGGGCCTGTACTGTATCGGTGACTGGGTCGCTGGTGAAGCCCGACTTCACGCAGCCCTTCGCAACGGACTTGATGTCGGTGAACGGCTTGTCTACTCAGTTTAGCTGAATGCAGGCGCTAAGCCCTCCCTCACGAGCCGAGACGCGTAACTGTTACAGAATCCAGTATCTATACGTATCTACCAGTAGTAAACGGTAGTTTACACGTCACCGGTTTGTAGACGTCGTCGCAGGGCAGCCGCCTGCTCGCGGATTGCCTCTCGTTCTTCCGTCGATTTGTTGTCAAGGTGGCTGTAGACGAGTCCCATCCGATGATTCGACCGTAACTGGTCTTCGTTGTGATCCAAGAAATCCCAGTACAGCGTATTAAACGGACAGGCATGCTCGCCGGTGGTTGCATTTTTATCATACTGACAGTCACTGCAGTAATCGCTCATCTTATCGATGTAATTAGCACTTGAGACATAGGGCTTTGAAGACATGACATCCGAGCCGTATGTCCCCATCCCAACCACATTCGGTGTACACGCCCAATGAAAGCCATCGATAAAGGCAGCCTCAAACCACTGATTGAATTTTTGGGGATCAATTCGAGCGCTTGTTGCTAAGTTGGCCAAAATCATCAAGCGTTGAATATGATGGGCATACCCGCGTTGTCGAACGCCCTCGATTACATCTGCTAAACAGGCCATATCGGTCTCTCCGGTCCAAAATGCCTCAGGTACCCCCTCTGTTGCTTCCAGTTGGTTCGCCTGTGCCAGCTCCGGCATCTGTCGACGGTAGATGTGTCGGACGAACTCTCGCCAGCCGATAATTTGTCTGATGAATCCTTCAACACTATTTAACGGTGCCTGGTCGTCGTCATAAGCCTCAATCGCTCGCTCAACAACCTCTGCCGGATGCAACAGTCCAACGTGAAGTAACGGCG
>JBEQBL010000215.1:0-3592 GCA_041639835.1 Salinarchaeum sp. | reverse complement strand
ATCGTAGGCGAGTGCAAGTGCTATGACTTGGTTGGCTATGTCATGTGTCAGTTGCTCACGCTTGTGCTGGGGTTTGCTGTTCACTCGCTCGTACTCACTGTGGATGTGAGCGAACTCGTCAGTATGTGAATGACCGTCACGGCGCAACGCGGTAAGGCGGTCGTTCAGGCGCCTTCGTTCCTGATGGAGTGGCCGCATCTTCTCGCGGCCAGTGAACTGGGTAAGCTGACCCACCCCCCGTTCTCGTTAACGCTACTCGGCCTTGGCCTGCGTTGCTCCTTGAGGAAGGGGGCTTAGCGCCTGTAATCAGCTAAAGACAGACGCCGGCCACAGGAGGAACTCCAGAAAAACACAGATAATGGCATTGATTGGGACGGGAGGAGAATATTTGTCGCTCCACAAGTAAAGAAAGGTAATGACACACACTGAATCGCTACGTGAGCACACGGGCATTGAATTACGTCTGTCTGATAACGAGCTTGCCGCATGGACCGATCGGATCACCACGTTCATCCAGTCGACCGTTGAAAATGCCGGCGCCGACGGGGTGGTCCTTGGACTCTCCGGCGGGATTGATAGTACAACCGTTGCCTACGCGGCCGTTGAAGCACTTGGTCCGGAGGCTGTTGTTGGCCTGCTGTTACCGAGTACGGTCACTGATGAGCAAAACGTGACTGATGCCGAACGGGTAGCCGAGGAACTTGGCATTCGCGCAGAGATAATTGAAATTGCGCCAATTGTCGAGCAGTTCCGCAAGGCATACCCAGCGGGGACTGAGGATCGAATGGCAGTAGGAAATGTTCAGGTACGAACACGAGCGGTACTAAATTATTTTATTGCGAATACCGAAAATCGTGTTGTCTTAGGCACCGGAAACCGAAGTGAAGCCCTCACTGGATATTTTACAAAATACGGCGATGGGGCTGTTGACTGTCACCCACTTGGAAACTTATACAAATGCCAGGTGCGACAACTGGCCCGATCACTGGGGGTGTCTGAGGATCTTGTCACCAAGACTCCGAGTGCGGAAATGTGGGCCGGACAGTCTGATGAAGAGGAACTCGGGCTATCCTACGATACGCTTGATGCAATTCTAGCAACGCATATCGATGGACCTCTCTCAACAGCCGCGACGGCAGAGACACTGGACATCGATCCGGCAGTAATTGACCATGTTGAGACACTCGTGACACAAAGCGCACACAAACGGCAGATGCCACCGGCGCCTACACTGGACTCATTGAGCAGCGGGTGAACTACCTACCTACTCACCGCCATTGGCGGTTCCTTGAGGCGGGGGTTTAATACCTGCTATCAGCTAGTCTGTAGTCTGACGTGCTGGGTCACACGTCGGCACGTGAGAAAAGGTCCCGGGCCTGGTTGGTGGCATGCTGTCGCACAGCGGCTTCATCGAAGGGGAGGATTTCACGATGTTGCATGAGAACAGTCCCATCACAGACCGTATGTCGGACATCATGACCATCGGCCGCGTAGACAAGGTGACTAATCGGGTCATGGACCGGCGTCAAGTGTGGCTTATCAAGATCAATGACCGCTAAATCGGCCGGCGCACCGGGCTCAAGCCGTCCGGTGCCAAGGCCGGTGGCCATAGCGCCGCCTTCAGTCGCCATACGGACGGCGGCGGGAGCTGGAACGGCGCTGGCATCAGCAGCAGCAAGTTTGCCAAGTAACGCGGCGTCTCGCAGTTCATCAAGTAAATCAAGCGTATTGTTTGATGCAGCACCATCAGTGCCGATTGCAACAGGAACACCAGCCTCAAGCAGTCGCTGAACAGGTGCCATCCCACTTGCAAGTTTCATATTTGAAGCCGGACAGTGGACAACGCCGGTCCCACGGCGAGCTAGTAACTCGATCTCAGAGGCATTGAGATGGACACCATGGGCGATAAAGTCATCCGCGGTAAGCAAGCCAAGGTCATCGGCATAGGCAAGTGGGCGACAGTCATGATCATCGACGATTGGATCGACTTCAGCAGTGGTCTCATTGGCATGGAGATGGATCGGAATGCCTGCCTCTCGGGCCTGTGGCACAAACTCACGGTAGTATGATTCGCCAACGGTCGTGAGACTATGGGGCATGAAAGCTGTGCGGATACGCCCGTTTGCGGCGCCATCATACTCAGTGGCAAATTCAAGGCTGGTGGCTAATTCGTCGGCTGCAGCATCCTCATCACGGTCGACGGTAATCGCTCCGTATCCCAGCCGGGCACGGACACCGGCTTCGGCGACGGCTTCGGCCACCTCATCCATGTGAAAGTACATATCCGCAAGGGCCGTCGTCCCGGATTTAATCATCTCAATGAGTCCAAGTTCGGCACCAGCCCGAACATCCGCTGGGGTAAGGGCCGCCTCAACGGGCCAGATGTCCTCGCGAAGCCACGTGTCAAGCGGTTTATCATCGGCGTTGCCACGGAAGAGGGTCATCGCGACATGGGTATGGGCGTTGACAAGACCGGGAATCACAAGTCCGTCAGTTGCATCAAGTCGTCGATCAGCACCACCAGGGTCGCCAATCGCGGTGATTGTGCCATCTTCAATGAGGATATCAGCAGTTTCAATGCTTAAATCGGGACGAAGGACCTGTCCACCTGCAACAAGCAGTGACATGTGTCGGGTATTCAGCGAGCAAGGACATAACGGTCCGGATCGTCATCAAGAATGAGCCACAGTGGCTGAACTACGGATCCGGGGCTGTTGCAGTTCGTATCTGGTCAACAGTGGCATCTGTCTTGAATGCGGTACCGGAATAGTGCGCTCGTGAGGCCGCAAAGCCGGCCTCCTTGAGTCGGTCAAGGACATCATCAATGGCACGGGCGGGCCGTCCCCACGCCTTGCATAGTCGATGGTGATCATAATGTGTTGGACGATCAAGTTCAGACCCAATGCGACCGGTCAACGATCGGGCCTGGTCGGCTTCGTCCATCTCGGCGGTAATCGCTTCACCGACAGCAGTAGTAAACTCACGTTCACGGATAGGACCGGTCCAGAGGGGTCCAGCAATCATTGGGGAGCCAGCATCGCAGTTTGGACATGTCTCCGGTGGGTCCGGCAGGCGTCCAGTCGAGAAACTTCGGTAGAGACACTCCGGACAATGATAGATGTAGCCAAGTTGTGCAAGGGTCTCATCGGCACGTTGGGCGCCACCGCTGAGTTCAAGATATGTGCGGGCATAGTGACGGGAGACATGCGAGAAAATCGGCGTAGCGGCCTGATCATATCGGGCAGCAGACCGGACAAGAGCGCCAAGGAGAATTCGAAGTCCCATCTCCGGATGATACTCCGTGTTGCGAGGAATCGCATCGTATCGTCGTTTACCAGCCGCAAAGTGGGCCCCGCATAACGGCGCCGTATCCGTTGCCGTAACACAAAGGAGATGACGGGTCGATTGGACGGCGGCGTCGACAAAGGGCATTGGGGAGCCATACGGGTCGATGTCAACAACATCGTATGACTGCTCATGCATGTGCGCGTTGGCATCCGCCTGGACGACAGTGCCTGTGACGTCGTTTTGCGCGAGATTGCGCCGACAGGCGGCGATGGCGTCGGTATCACAATCACAGAGGGTACTGTTC
>JBEQBL010000214.1:0-3619 GCA_041639835.1 Salinarchaeum sp. | reverse complement strand
AGGGCCGATGGCCCGGCCTGCTGCCCTGTCTGCTGAACGCGACAGGGACGCACCCGTTGATGGGGCGTACTGGCAGTGGAACGACCACGACTGGAGACCCGCCGAGTTTGGGGAACAGTCGCGGTCGATCGACCACCCCAGCCTCAGCAAACCTGCAAGTTCACAGCCGGGGTGATCCAACCGGGATTACCCACGGAGGAATCCCCCGACTTCAGTCGTGGGAGGAGGTCAAAGTTGTCGCCGCAGGCTGGCGATTGATTGCTTCCGCAGTAAGAGCATCAATATGTGGGACCGGGGACTCAATGGTTCCTGCCAATGCCTCACTAGCACGCAACAGCCAAGTGGCACGTTCAAACCATCGTTCCAGATCACCGGGGGCTACTTGATACGTGTCAGTTAATGTTGCCTGTGTTGCTCCGGCCAGCCAATCGGTAAGGACCTGTGTGACCTTGATTGCACATAGCCACTCCTCGAAGGAGGCAACGGTGGTTGGATCAGTGAGTATTTCGGCTTCGTGATCGCGGGCAAATCGAAGCGCTGCTGCCCGTTCATGACTACTTAGGTAGGTGTCCGGCATTTCCGGCGTTCTTGCAAGCGCCTCTAGTACTGTAATCCGAGTAGCTGTATCCATCTGTGCCATTGAGTGTAGGTCATCAACCAGTGTAGCTGCTGTTTGCGGCCGAAGATACTGTTGTGTTGTCACGTCGCCAACCGGCGTAGCACGCACCGTCTGGTCTGTTGTCTCAATCAATGCCAGCGATTCAAGTTCGCTCATCACGTCCTCAACTGCCTGAGCAAGTGTATTTGCATCTGACTGATGCGCAAAGAAGGTTCCTTCTAGAGCGGTAAGAATCGGTGCCCGGCGGTTCGCCACGCCGGTTGCAATGAGCGCAAGCACATGCATCCGTAATGCTGTCGGCGTCATGAAATGTGAACTGACAGTCTCAGGCGTTGCGTTCCGATACCGATCAGCAACCGTCGCCGCTTGCTCCGGTGGCCCAAGAAGAATTGCCTCACCATGGGGATCTCGTCCAGGACGCCCTGCTCGCCCCATCATCTGTTGTACTTCCCGGACCGGTAACCAGTCCATCTTGTCGCCGGTATAGCGACGTAGGTCCGCAATAATAACCCGGCGTGCCGGCAGATTCACGCCGGCCGCCAACGTTGGTGTTGCACACAAACAACCGAGGTTGCGTTCGCGAAATGCCGTTTCAATGAGCCGTTGGTGGGCTGTTGAGAGCCCAGCATGGTGAAACCCAACACCTCCAGCGGTTGCGGCGGCTAATTGCGACCCAAGGTCAGAGTTATCAATGGTTCGCAGTGTCTCCGGTAGCGTTGATGGCGGTGGGCTAACGGTCGCCTGCTCAGCAAGGAACGCTGCTAACTGTTCGGCCCGGTGCCGCGAGCGAACAAAGACGACCGTCTGACCATCGTCAGCCGTGGCGTCGGTGACAAGTGCCGTTGTCACTGCTGTGCGATGATCTTCGTCTGCGTCTGTGTCCAATGGCCCATCAATGGCTGGTGGCGAAAGGTCCTGTGAGGGGGCTGTAGTAAACTGGAGTTGCTGGTTTCGATACTGACCTTCTCGTAACTCAACCGGTCGCCACGTCGAGACAACAGCCGTGGCATCAAGCCACGTTGCGACTGCCTCCGGATTTGCAATGGTCGCGGAGAGTCCGATAACCTGGATCTCCGGACACTGGCGCCGTAGCAAGGCAATCGCCATCTCAAGAGTTGGTCCACGATCAGGCGCATCAATCAGGTGAATCTCATCGACCACCATACAGGCCAGGTCATCAAGCCAATCGGCGCTGGCACGGATTGCAGCATCGATCTTCTCGCTTGTGGCAACGATAATATCAGCCTCTGTGGGGGTTCCAAGCGGTTTATCGCGAGCCCCAATCGACAATGCGACATCGATTCCCGGAATCGTAGCAAACCTTGCGTACTGCTCCCGAGCAAGGGCCCGTAGCGGGCATATATACACCCCTGGACCATCCGCAGTTAACAGCCCAAGTGTCGCAATCAAGCTCTTGCCAGAGGCTGTCGGCACGGCGGCGAGAAGATTTGTACTCTGACAGACACCTGCCTCAACGGCGGCTGTTTGTGGTGGATACAGCGTTTTAATTCCCTGTGACTGAAAATGCGAAATATGGTGTTCGGCGAGGGGAAGCTCCCCGATACGCATACCTGTATACTGGGCTCATCACAATTAACTTCCCTGCTCCGGTCAGGCCTGCTCAACGGTCCCATATTCGTGTTTCCATCCCCGCCATAGCGCCCGATATAACGACCACGCATCGGTTCCGGTTCGCTCACACACACGCTGACAGGCGGTATCAAAGGTTGCATACGCCTCAATTGAGCATGTCTCAGGATATGACGACTCAAGCTCTCCCGCTGCCTTGAGTACCCGCCATGTTCGCTCGTCGGCCGTTACATATCGCTGTGGTGCGGTAAACTGCAAAAATGCTGATGCAAGTGATCCATCAACGCCCGCAAGGTTGGTCAAAAGTTGTAATGTCTCAGCTCGTGTCGCAGTCCCTGTGGCGACGGCGCCAAGCGTATCAAGGACATCCTCAAATTCGTTAGTCCGAAACGCTTCCTCACGCTCACGGCGCTTTTGATCGGGATATTGACCAAGATATCGGCGGAAATACCAACGGACAACCCACTGGACATCCCGTCGCCCGTAGTCGCTACTCGCGAATGTTTGTGGAAGCATATCGATATGCTGTTGTTCAACAGCATACAGCGGTTCCACAGTGGCATACTCTTGTGCGTAATCAGCAATCGTCGACTCGGTAAGTTCCATGGGATACCAGTATGGGCTTAAGATAAGTGAACGTTTGTCTGTCGCGGGCGGCAACTACTAGCTACCATGAGAATATGCTTGTGGGTTCAGCATTTAGCTGTACGGTAGATGCTCATCCGACTATGTTTGTGGGGTGACCTGCCCTAACGGGTCCTAACGTATGTGGCATGCAAGGAAAGATTCAACAAGGCTGGGCCCGAGTATATGAAGAATCCAGCTAATACCATGTCAAACAGTAACCAATCCAAGACAAAGACGATATGCCCATACTGCGGCGTTGGCTGTGGCATTCAAGTGCTTGAGGGCGACGAGCCGGGCGAGATGCGATTTATGCCGTGGGGAGATGCCCCGGTTAATGAGGGAAGCATCTGTATCAAAGGGGGAGCGGCGACAGAAGTCATCGATCATGAAGACCGACTGACTGAACCGCTGATCAAGGAAAACGGGGAGTTTCGAGAGGCAACATGGGAGGAAGCCTACGGCCTGATTGTCTCCGAACTACAGCGTATTCGCGAGGAACATGGCCCCGATGGCATGGGCTTTTTCGGCTCCTCAAAGACAATGAATGAGGAGAATTACCTTCTCCAGAAACTCGCCCGACGCTATGGCACAAATCAGATTGACAACTGTACGCGCATGTGTCATGCCTCGACTGTCTGGGCGTTGCGAACCAGTCTCGGGATGGGCGCTATGACAAACAGCATGGCTGATCTGGAGGACGCAGCCGATCTGTTCTGGATCCATGGCGCTAACCCCGGTGAACAGCACCCGATTGCTAACAGTCAGTACTTCCGACAGGCTGTA
>JBEQBL010000213.1:0-3624 GCA_041639835.1 Salinarchaeum sp. | reverse complement strand
AGTGTTGAAACGGGGCGGCCATATGTCATTGCCAGAAAGCAGCGCAAAGAGTACGGTACCGGAAACCGGATTGAAGGACAACTTACCGAAGGCGACTCGGTAATTGTACTTGAAGACGTAGCAACAACCGGACAAAGCGCACTTGATGCGGTGACAGCACTTCGAGAAGCCGGCGCCGAGGTCAGCCGGGTGATAGTCGTTGTCGACCGACAGGAGGGAGCGACCGAGCGACTTGCGGAGCATGATATTACCTTAGAGTCACTGGTGACAGCCGAAGAGATTCTTGAGGCACACTCACAGTGAGGTTTAACACCACGTTGTCGGCTTCGTTTCACGAGTGAACTCGGGGGCGTTTGCCTCGAAATGCTGTCAACCGTTCCAGGGGGAAATCCCACGGTCAGGGGGCTGCTTGGCCGGTGGGCTCAGTCAGTCGCATCACAACGTTTTTGATACTGATCAACCAACTTAGGGCTACAATGGCAGGTGTCCGCTTTACAGGCCGGTTTTCGGCCACAATATAACTACCGACACCTGCGACTGGTTTTGCTGGCTGTGCGGACACTTACCAGACAACTGTATCAACAGCAGTACCGAAGTAGGCGATATCGAGAGTAACCATGGCACAACAAGATTCAGACCACCGCGAGATCACGGTCGTATTGCCAGATGGATCGGAACTAACCGTTGACCACGGGGCAACCGTTGAGGAGGTCGCGTATGAAATTGGCCCCGGGTTGGGACGAGATACTGTTGGCGGACGGATCAACGGTGACCTCGTTGGGAAGGAGATACCAATCACCGAAGACGGAGCTGAAATCGAGATCATCACCAACGACTCCGAGGAATACCGACGCGTAATGCGCCATTCAGCGGCACACTGTCTTGCACAGGCCGTTCAGCGACAGTATGATGACGTTGAGCTGGCGATTGGCCCGCCAACCAATGATGGATTCTACTACGATTTCGATAACCTTGACATTGAACAGGAGGCGTTGCCGGCACTGCGTGAGGAAATGGAGGCGATTATCGAGGCGGATTATGATATCGAATACGAGGAAGTCACAATCGATGAGGCTCGTGAGCGGCTATCCGATCAACCATACAAGCTCGAACTGCTCGATGAATTTGCCGCTGAGAACGAGACGGTCTCGCTGTATCGCCAGGGTGAGTGGATGGACCTGTGTAAAGGGCCACATGTCGACTCAACCGGCGAGATAGGGGCTGTTGAGCTACTTGAAATCGCCGGAGCATACTGGCGGGGAGATGAGGACAACGCCATGTTGACCCGGCTTTATGGAACTGCATTTGAAACTGAGGATGAGCTTGCGGAGTTCAAGCAGCGTCGTAAGGAAGCCAAACGGCGTGATCACCGCCGTATTGGCTCGGAGATGGATTTATTCTCAATTCAGGATGTCACCGGCCCGGGGCTCCCGCTGTATCATCCCGATGGAAAGGTAGTGCTGGATGAGTTGTCGGCATTCATTGAGGAGATTAACGATGAGCACGGGTATGATTACGTTGAGACCCCGCATGTGTTTAAAACGGACCTGTGGAAACAGTCCGGACACTATGAGAACTATGCCGATGACATGTTTTTGTTCGAGGTTGGCGACGATGAGTTTGGACTGAAGCCGATGAACTGTCCGGGCCATGCCGCCATCTTCCAACACCAGTCCTGGAGTTACCGCGATCTTCCCATTCGGTATGCTGAGGATGGAAAGGTATACCGAAAGGAACAGCGGGGGGAGCTGTCCGGGCTGTCACGTGTCTGGGCCTTTACCATCGACGACGGCCATCTATTCGTCAAGCCGGATGATATTGACTCGGAGGTCGAACGGATTCTCTCAATGATCGATACAGTGTTAGAGACCTTCGACTTGGAGTATGAAATTGCCTTTGCGACCCGTCCGGAGAAGTCGGTTGGATCGGATGAGATCTGGGAGCGAGCCCAGTCACAACTGCGAACAGTACTTGAAGAGCGTGATATGGAGTATACAGTTGAGGATGGTGATGGAGCCTTCTATGGACCGAAGATCGACTTTGCTTTCGAGGATGCGATCGGTCGAGAGTGGGACGGACCAACTGTCCAGCTCGATTTCAATATGCCCGAGCGGTTTGACCTCAGCTACGTTGGATCGGATAACGAGGATCATCGGCCGGTGATGATCCATCGGGCGCTGTATGGCAGTTATGAGCGCTTTTTCATGGTACTCATCGAGCACTTTGAGGGGAAGTTCCCGCCGTGGCTGGCCCCCGAACAGGTGCGGGTACTACCAATTACCGATGGCAATATGGAGTATGCAGAGTCAATTGCCGAGGAGCTTGAGGCACGCGGAGTACGAGTCAGCATTAATGATCGCGATGCAACGATTGAGCGAAAGATCCGCGGGGCTCACGAAGATCGGGTTCCATATCAGGTTATTGTCGGCGATGATGAGGAGGACGCCGGAACCATTGCCGTGCGGGACCGACAAGAACAGCAGAAGTATGACGTTGATCCGGCGGTATTCTACGACCACCTATGCACGGAAATCGATCAGCGACGGCTTGAGCCGACGTTTCTCTGATCGGCTCCACAGCATGTCGCTGTGATACTGACACCGGGGTGGTTACTGTGTCGGACGAGCGAAAATGGCCCCGATAAGAAGCAGGACAGCGGCGACAACAATAACAAGCGAGAGCGAGCCAAAAAATCGCATCGTGAGGCCACCGCCAATGAGTAAGATCCCACTGACAATAGCAAGGGTCTGTCGAGGATTATAGCCACAGTTGGGACACTCCCGTCGGTCAGTCGAGATCCGTGTCCCACACTTCCGGCAGGTATCCGTGTCCATGTGCTATTGTTGAGGACCTGGTATCCTCAGTCTTGCGAAAAACTTGAACAAACGCCGACAGACGACATCTTGATACAGTACCCGTTCATAAGGACGGCGATGTCAGACTCGACGCTTGTTTTGTACGAGCTCAAGGGCTGTCCATACTGTCAGAAAGTCCGACGAACGCTTGCCGAACTCGAGTTGGAATACGAATCACGACTGGTTCCGGCCGCCCACAGTGCCCGTGAGGAGGTCAAGGAAATAAGCGGGCAGACCGGAGTCCCCGTACTGGTTGATCGGGACCATGGGGTTGAGGGGATGGCTGAGAGTGATGACATTGTGGCATATCTTAAGAAAACTTATGGCGGCTAATGGACTCAAGCGTGGGTGTCACATCGTTGAATTGCTTGGGATCAAGCCCCAAGACATCGGCCTGCGTTCTCTGTAGAAGTTGCTCCCAACGATACGACAAAGGAGAGTCACAGAGTGGGGCAAAGGCAGACAGACCACTGTGGGTGCATGACCGCTTGTGTCCGTCATGTGGATTCAAGCCCGGGCAAAGATGTAATGTGGCGTTGAATGTATACAAGCGTGGACGTGGTTCACGCCGGATCAACGCTCGGGGGAACGGAGAGATCGGCCTCTGCTCCTGCACGTGCCATTGTGGAAACTGAAAGCCCCGATCCGAACAAAGCCACGGCAGCGGTTGAGTAGGCAGGGATAGTTCACTATCGGGCTGAGGCCAACCCGTCAATGCGGGTCTGGTCATCGGTGGCCAGCATTGCGACCCGAGACCGAGGTGCGGGTT
>JBEQBL010000212.1:0-3653 GCA_041639835.1 Salinarchaeum sp. | reverse complement strand
TGCCAACGTGATTTCGGCAATCAACTCTGTCGCCTCCGGTCCAACAACCTGTCCGCCGATCACTCGTTCATCCTCGTCGGCGATGATCCGGACAAAGCCCTCAGGCTCATCCTGAGCAACAGCGCGTCCGGAAGCCCGGAAGGGGAATTTGCCGACAATTGGATCAATACCGGCTTCGCGTGCCTCATCAGGTGACATGCCAGCGACGGTGATCTCCGGATGGGTGAAAACAGCCTCCGGAACCGTCTTGTAGTCAATCTCGACGTCCATACCGGCGATATGCTCAGCAGCGATGACTCCTTCCCGGAAAGCACGGTGGGCAAGCATTGGCTCGCCAAGAACATCACCAATCGCGTAGATATGCTCAACCCCAGTCTGGAGATGGTCATTGACAACTAAGCGATCATACTCATCAGTTTCAAGCCCAGCAGCCGCAAAGTTCGCGGTATCGGTCCGGGGATCACGGCCAATGGCAACCATGATCTCATCACCGGTATACTCTCGTCGGTCATCCTCATCGTCGACTGACACAGCGCTGACGGTGACAGTATCATCGTCGTTAACGCGCCAGTCACGTGCCTCCATGCCGAGTTCATAGGTCACGCCCTGTTCATCGCCTTTGTCCGTTACCGGTTTAACAAGATCATCGTCAAAGCCGCGAAGTCCGGCCGGTGGACGGCCAACAAGCGTGACATCACAGCCAAGTTTACCAAGATAGCCAGCTGTCTCAAAGCTAATATAGCCGCCACCGATAATGACCATCGAGTCGGGCAGACTGGTTTTATTCAGCACCTCGCGGGAGTCAAGGATATACTCCGAATCAAATGGGAATCCGGGAAGTTCAGTCGGCACAGATCCGGTAGCAACAATCGCATTCTCAAAGCGAATGTGCTCGGTAATCTCGCCGTTTGCGTTATAGATGGCGGTGGTATGTTCATCCACAAACTCGGCGCGTCCGTGGACCTCACGGACGTTATTGCCTTTGAATAGTTTGCTAATCCCGCCGGTAACACGGCGAACGACGCGGTCTTTCCACCGCGCCATTGTCTCATAATCAATGTCCGGATCGGCGTGAATGCCCATGTGTTCGGCATCACGAACCCGCTGTACCATCGTTGAGGCTTTGATCAATGCCTTCGAGGGAATGCATCCACGGTTAAGACAGGTACCGCCGACATCTTCCATTTCAACGACGGTGGTATCCAAGCCAAGCTGTCCGGCTCGGATCGCTGCAACATATCCGCCGGGACCGGCGCCGATAACCAGTACGTCGGTCTCGGTCGTGTCATCCGCGACCATACCCTCCGGTCACCGCCCGGAGTGTTAAACAAAGGGGATGAGGAAACTGTTCCCGCTCGGATAAAATCAGTTCTCGCGAGTTACCTCATAACCGGCATCGCGAATGGCAGACAGGATGCGATCGGCGTGGCTGGCCCCACTTGTGGTGACTTGAAAGACCAGATAGGCATCACCGACATCAAGATCCGTGACAGCGCGTTCATGACGGACAGTCTGAATATCACCGCCGGCATCAGCAATTGCCCTGGAAATATCGGCCATTTTGCCTGGACGGTCATCGATATACACCCGGAGCTGAAGCAGTTGCTCGCGGTTTGCAAGGGCATGGTCAATGACCGTCCCAAGCATCGACATATCGATATTTCCACCACAAAGCAGGGGTACCACTTTCTCATCGGTCACATCAAGCTCATCGGATAGTAATGCGGCAACAGATGCGGCACCGGCACCCTCAACCAGTTGTTTTGCCCGTTCAAGTAAGACCAAGATAGCTTGAGCAATCTCGTCGTCCGAGACAGTAATCACCTCATCAACATTCTCCTCGATAAGTCCAAGGGTAAGCTCGGAGATACCGCCGGTGGCGATGCCGTCGGCGATGGTACTTGGGGAGTCATGATCCACCGGATGGCCCTTGTGAAGGCTGCGTGGCACCGTTGATGCCCCATCAGCCTGAACGCCAACAACACGTACATCAGGCGCAACAGCCGACAGCGCCTCCGAGATACCACCGATAAGTCCGCCACCGCCAATTGGCACGATCACGGTATCAGCGTCCGGGACCTGCTCGTGAATCTCCAAGCCAAGGGTCCCCTGTCCGGCGACAATGTCGGGATCATCGTAGGCATGGACGAACAGTGAGTCCTCATCGGCGATGGATTTGGCATGGGCCATCGCTTCCTGAAACGTGTCACCGTGAAGAACCACATCAGCTCCATAACCACTTGTTGCATCGACCTTTGCCTGGGGCGCATCAGTTGGCATCACAATGGTTGAATCAACACCCGATTTGGTTGCAGCAAGAGCAACGCCCTGAGCGTGATTGCCAGCACTTGCCGCAACAGCTTGCGTTACAGTCCCCTCCCGAACAGCCCGCTGTAGTTTGTTATACGCTCCGCGAGTCTTAAACGAGCCTGTCCGCTGGAGATGCTCCATTTTGAGACGCACAGTTCCCCCGCACATCGCACTGAGTGATCGACTGTCCTCAATTGGCGTACGAAACACAACCGAGTCATCATCGTGGCGCTCTCTGGCAGCCCGGATGTCATCAATGGTCACATCCAACATAGCGACCTGATTCATTACAGCGAAGTAAAGAAGTTACCATTGGGGGGTTTCGTCGCCGGAGAACCAGGGTTGGACCTGGCGATGAAAGCTCCGCTATTAACAATCGCAGGGTCACGCCCCGTGGCAGCCCCCTTGAGATGCTGTGAACAAAAACATGAGAAGTCAGGAAACAGGGTATGGGCAATGGCGTAGACGCCCACAGGGGGTCGACAAGAGCGGTCTGGAAGGACACAACGCTTACCACCGCAGCCGTCATAACAACAGTGATGACCGATTCCGACGATCACGCCTTCTCGGAGGGGCAAGGATTTGACGATCCATATGAGGGGTTTGATCTTGATTCACCTGAGCTAGACATTGACCCGGACCGCGTCGATCCGGTTGATTCACGGGCAATTGCTGACACTCTTGATAATAATCAGATTCCGGATGATCAAGTCGATGCCGACGAACTAATTGATGTAGGCGTCGAATATATGCGGATCAACCGGTTTGAGCAGGCCACGGAGACACTTGAGCGGGCGGCACAGTTTGCACCCGACAAGCGGATTGAACAGGAGGCCTGGGTTAATAAAGGGGCCGCCCACGGGAATCTTGAGGAATGGGATGCGGCAATTGGCGCCTATCAGGAGGCTCTCAAGATTGATGAGGAATCCGACCATGCCGCCGTTGCCGAAACAAATCTTGCGTATGCACTGTGGGAGTCAGGGCGGACAACACAGGCCTTAGAGCATGCAGAGCGGGCAGTCGAGATCGATCCACGGTTCGCGCGTGGGTGGTACAACCGCGGGTTCTTTTTATTGGAACGTGGACTGGCCGAGGACGCGCTTGATGCGTTTGATAACGCAATGCGGCTTGGCATGCGGACAGCCGACCTGCTAGATCAAAAAGCCGCAGCCTTGGAGGAGCTTGGTGAATACGATCAAGCGGAGGAGTTGGCCGAGGAGGCCGAAGAGCTGCGAGCTCAGGCAGAGGCAGATCTGATTGAGTGATCACAGAAGCGATGATTGTCAACGAGCGATCGACGGATGAAGGACGGCTGGTCGCGGTCTGTGACCAGGATATATTAG
>JBEQBL010000211.1:0-3672 GCA_041639835.1 Salinarchaeum sp. | reverse complement strand
AGCAGGGCCGATGGCCCGGCCTGCTGCTCACGGTGCTGGACGCCCGTGAGTGCCACTCCTGTCAGGGAGAGCAACACCGAGCGGATAGCCAAAACGCCACACCCTGTAAGGGGCTGAAGGTGCATCAGCGAACCCGCAAGTTCACAGCCGGGGTGATCCAACCGGGATTACCCATGGAGGAATCTTTGCCCTTCAGGGCGGAGAGGAGGTCAAGGAGACGAAATCACATGAGCAATTAGCATCAGAATAAGAGTCAACATCGCGACACGAATAGGTGTGACCTCGGTAACACCAACGAGGGACCCAAGATATAGTGTGAGAAAGGCAAAAAGTGTCGAGAGGACTGCATTGAGTCCAAACAGAACAACCGGATGCCCGGACGGTGACGCTTCCATTCCTTTTTCAAGCTCTGATTTTGAACCCCCGGGATCAGCCATATGCCTGTTTAGACAAGGAGCCTAAAAATTCCGTTGTCACAGCGGGGAATGGCGCGTGTACTGTTCCGACGGATTTTTGTTATTGCGTCACAAGATGGCATGATGAAGCCGACCAATCGAGATGGTGACCCGGTTGATCCGGTCCCTTTTCTTGTGACAGGGGTCCTATTGCTCACAGCAGTTATCTCGTGGGGGCCAGCATATCTGCTCGGCTTTGATGTTACCTACCGGCTTGCCATTGGCATCTCCGCGGTCGTTGCTTTGGGGACTGTTGGTATCTCGTATCATCAACTCGTATGGACAGTCAATCCAACAACACGCCAGGAAGTACCGGTTGAAGTGCGCATTCACAAGTTGGCATACGCCGTTGTGATCGGTATTATTGTAACATTGACATTAACGGTCGTCCAGATGCTCTACATTGTGTGAACTGCTCCGGGGGCACGCCCCGCGGCATTTACCTTGCACCGCTTGTAGATTGGCACGAACAATCACGCCGCAGACTCAATAGGGAAGTCGTATTTGCAATAGCAGTTATGAGGGAAACGCCGACACGCGTAGGAAGTACACGCGCTTGCGGGCGTCACGAAAGCTATATCGGGAATCAATGATATCGGACTCATCGAGCCGATTGAGTGCGTAGCGAACAGTACGGTCAGGAAGAAGCGTTTCCTCGGCAAGCTGTCCCTGAGAAAGCGGAGCATCAATTTCCAGAACCTTCGCAACAAGTTTTGCACTTGGTGGTAGTTCTCTGAGGCGGGTCCGGTACTCGGACTCGGAGAGGTCATCAACAGGTTGGGTGGCATCGTCGGTCGTCCCGGTGCTCATATAACTGGGTGACATGAGGTTATGGTTAAAACTTATCTATATTTGGGTATATACAATTGAGACAATATAATGTATATAATTATAATGATCGACGGGCTGAACCGATCCCGGCAGCATTATCAGAGGGGATAACGAGACTCCGAACGTGAAAGGGCAGGAGTGGTACCAGGCGAGTGACGTCGCCGAGGAATACGAGGACAAGCGATTCTCCGGCGGGGGCCAGCTAATTGACCGCCGTGAAAAGGAAGCTGTGTTGGACGCACTGACGCCGGTCGACGGCCGCTCAGTCCTTGAGATCGCCTGTGGAACCGGCCGCTTTACCACGTTGCTCGCCGAGCGCGGAGCCGATATTGTCGGTCTTGATATTTCCGACCCGATGCTGTCACAAGGGCGTCAGAAGGCCCGTGCAACAGGAGTTGCTGAGACGGTCGAGTTTTTACGAGGTGATGCCGGCCGATTGCCGTTTCCGGATAATCACTTTGATGCTGTGTTTGCAATGCGGTTTTTTCATCTTGCACCGACGCCCGAGGCATTCATTTCCGAGATGCGGCGCGTAAGTCGGGACCGCATTATCTTTGATACGTTCAATCGGTACAGCGCTAGAAGTATCTACAACTGGGCGTTACCAATGGGCTCACGACTATACTCCCGTGAGGAAGTCAGCGCGCTGCTTGCAAGTGCGGATCTTACGCTCGTTAATGCCGAACACGACTTTGTGGTTCCCTACGGACTATATCGGCAACTACCGGGGTCGGTCGCCAAGCCAATCCGGAAACTGGACCAGACGATCGGAAAGACACCGGTTGGCAAGCAAACTGCATCAGTCTCATACTGGACAGCGACGGTCGATACCTAAGCGACCCTTTCGGAGGAAACTAGAGGGAACCACCGGAAGACAGTACCTGAGCAGTATGGACACCGGTTATCATCGGGGGAATAATGCTCCGTACGATACGCACCTGAGAGAGCGGAGTGGATCATACGGCTTTTATTTACTAAGCAAGCAGTATTTGATCGATGGATCTCTCGGTGGTCGTGCCGACACTAAACGGCCGTGATCGGCTTGAAGCCTGTCTGGATGCACTCACACGGCACGCGCCACATGCTGAGGTGCTCGTAATCAACGGCCCCTCAGCAGACGGAACCACAGGAATGATCAAGGATCGATCTGACGTTGATGTACTTATTGAGACTCCCCATCGAAACGTCAGCATCGCTCGCAATGCCGGCATTGCCGCCGCAACCGGGGATGTCATCGGGATTGTTCGGTACAACCGACTGATTGGCGCTGAGTGGGCAGAAACGATTACTAATCGATTGGCGGGCGATGTTGATGCGGTAACGGGACCAACACGAGGGGCAGCGCAACGCAAGCTGCCAGCAGCAGGGCAGCTAAATCCCGAAAACGTCGCCTTCCGACAATCAGTACTGGAGTCGCTCAACGGGTTTGATGAGGCATTGCCAGTTGGCAGTATGCATGATCTCTGGGACCGGTTTCATACTGTCGGGTACACGGCGGTTCGAACGGCAACAATGACCGTCACCAGTGCTTATGGCACCGACGGCGGAACAAAACGGACTGTACAAGAGTACGCCTCGCGGTACCGGTCGAGTGCCTATCGGCAGGTCAAGAATGGCACTATTAGTATCAAGCGAAGCATCAGACACGGGGGGCGGACGATCGCTGGAGGCATAAAAGCGGTTGTGCTGGGAGAACGATCACCAACGGAGATACTCGCCGGTGGTCGAGAGAGTATTCGTGGCCTCTGTGCCGGTGGGTGGGCCGGAATACAAGCCCGCTGGCGATGTACAGCCACTCACAACAACCCACACGGACTTTCGGAGACGGACGACCGACACGTCCAGATGTACGACTGGCGGTAACAAAGCGCTCAGACCGGGAGCTCACCAAGCACTCGACGGGGGTTTGTTTCAAGAACACGGCGCAGTTTATCCTCGGGGACGTTGAGTGTCAGTATCTCCATGAGGCCGACGCTTGGGTGAGCAGTCGGGGTCCCACTGCCGAAGAGGATCCGATCCGGGTGTTCCATTACGGCCCGCTCAAGCAATGACCGGTAGCGGACAAGGCTTGTATCAAGATAGCAGGTATCATCAGTATCCAAGAGATCGATCATGTCACGCATAAGCGACCGGTTAACAGTGGTTGAAAACACGATAATTTTATTCAATAGAGCGCATGTAATTATACGTGGGACAGCCTTGTTGCACGTCCCATACTGAATAAAGAAATCGTATTACCAACAACTGTTAAGCGGATAGCCACCAAAATGAGCAATAATAAGCGGAAAAGACCGGCCGAAAAGCGTCTCGGCAATACGCCCAGGCGGGAACTCTTCACCCCCGCGGATTAAAACAGGCAACGCGGCATCCTCAAGGGCATCAAGCA
>JBEQBL010000210.1:1352-3704 GCA_041639835.1 Salinarchaeum sp. | reverse complement strand
AATCTGCCCTTGGTCAACGGTTAAGTGTAGGTCACGGAGAATGTGACTTTCGCCGTAATAGGCGTTAACGCCCGTAAGTTCGAGCAAACTCATATTTCGACCCCCCCGAGATAGGCTTCCTGTACTGCTGGGTCGCCACGGATGTCACTTGGCGGTCCATCGGCGATTTTCTGTCCTCGATTCAGGACAGCAATCCGATCGGAGATCCGAAAGATAATCTCCATGTCATGCTCAATCAAGACGATGGTGATACCACGTTCAGCTTTAATTTCTTCAATCAGCTCAACAGTGGCATCGGTTTCATCAGGCGACATGCCAGCGGTTGGCTCATCAAGAAAGAGAAGATCCGGATCACTGGCTAAAGCTAATGCCATTTCCAGTCGTCGCTTGTCACCGTATGGAAGTGACTTAGCGGGAATATCACGCTGATCCCATAGTCCCATGTCCTGTAATGTGCGTTTGGCACGCGCAGCAACGTCTCCATACCCACCGAGACGACGGAAGAAATTAAGCCGGAAAGAGCCGTGTTCGGTGCCCAACGCAGCGATCATCGCGTTTTCCTTGACCGTCAGGTCAGGAAATATTGAGGCGGTCTGGAAAGACTTACTCAGTCCTCGTTGGACAATAGCATGCGGCGGTTCATTGGTTACATCCTCGCCTTTGAACTGAATTGATCCATTTGTTGGACTCAGCAGGCCGGTGATCAGATTGACTGTTGTGGACTTCCCGGCTCCATTGGGACCGATAATTGATAGTGACTCCCCAGCCTCAAGTGCCAGGTTAACATCATTGACAGCGGTTAATTCACCAAACTGCTTCGTGAGATGTTGTGTTTCCAGTAAGGTCATGACTTAGTCTCAGAGGTAATGCGCGCTCGAACAGCGGTACGTACTCGACTAAACAGTCCCCAGATTCCATTGGGGAACAACCAGACAATCACCACAAACAACACACCAAGGATTAACAGCCAGTATGACACTGCGCCCGAGATAATATTCTCCACGTAGAGGAAGGCAATGACTCCAGCAACGGGACCGAAGATGCTTCCAATTCCACCAAGCACGGTCATGATGACGATATCGCCACTCGTGATCCAGTATAGTGATCCGACGGCAACATACTGGGCATGAATAGCGTGTAAGCCCCCAGCAATGCCAGCAAAGACCCCTGATAGCACAAATGCGGCCAGTTTGTACCGCCAGACGTTCAATCCAAGAAACCGAACGCGTTGCTCGTTTTCCTGAATGGCCTTGAAGATCATCCCGTATGGCGAGCGAACAATTCGAACGGCGGCAGCGACGGCAAATACAAAGAAGGCAGCATAAAACACGTACTCAATGTCGTGTAGAATTGCACCAAGTCCACCAGCAAAGCTCGCATCAAGAGGGAGAATACCAAGTAGTGGCTCAACATCAACATCAGTAAAGCCATCCTCGCCGCGTGTAACTGGCTCAAGTGGCCCAAGCGCGAGGAAATACAGCATCTGTCCAAAGGCAAGCGTGAGGATAGCGAAGTAAATTCCACTACGTCGGAGTGTCAGGATACCAAGCACAACAGCTAGGAATGTCGCTGTGAGGGTGGCAACAAGCACCATCAATAGCGGTTCACCAAACACACGGGAGCTGAAAATGCCAGCTGCATAAGCGCTTGTCCCCCAGAAGGCAGCATGTCCAAAGGACAGTAAGCCGGTATATCCAAGCAGGAGATCAAAGCCAATAGCAAAAATCGACCAGATGAAGATCAACTCAACAAGCGCGATATAGCCATTGAACACCGGGAGGTTGGTAAACACAAGCGGAAAGACAAGGACAAAGACAATCGCGGCGGCAATTGCGAACGATTCCCGGTTGCGAAGCCGATCCCATCGATTAAGCAGAGTTGAAGCTTCTCCGGTAGTCGTTCCAGTGGCGGTTCCTGTTCCGGCTTCAGTACGGTCGCTCATTCATCCACCCCCACAGATCCCAACAGCCCTGCAGGTCGTATCAGTAGGATGAGGGCGGCTAATACATAAATCCCAACCGAAGACCAGGTGGGAAAGGTCAACTGCAGACCAACCTCTGTGGCACCAATGGCCAGCCCGCCGATAACTGCTCCTGCGATACTTCCGACCCCGCCGACAACAACAACCAAAAAGGCGGGTACAAGGACGCCAACACCAACCTCGGGAACCACACTAAATACCGGGCCACCAACAACGCCTGCGGCACCAGCAAGTCCCGATCCAATGCCAAAGACAAGCAAGAAGGGACGAGTGGATCGAACACCAAGGAGTTCAACCATCTCGGCGTCTTCAGTTCCAGCACGGACGGCAAGTCCGACATCGGTATACTCAATGTAGATGTATACGAGGGC
>JBEQBL010000210.1:0-1342 GCA_041639835.1 Salinarchaeum sp. | reverse complement strand
GTGATCAGGATGACGTATAGCCGCCATCTGGCGACGGTTCCAAGCGGGCCTAACGTAATCGGGCCGGCAGCCCACTCCGGACGTGGAAAGTTTAGGGATTGCCCACCAACAGTCGCTCGGATGAGTTCCTGGACAATAAGTAAGACACCAAAGGTGACCAGAATCTGGTCAGTATCCGGGCGATCATAGAAGGGCCGTGCAAGGAATCGTTCCATAAGCAGGCCAATTCCAAAGACAAGGATGGGGACAGTAATTAACGCTGCCAGAAAGCCCCACTCAAGTCCGACAGCGTCAATACCTAAAGCCCGCGCGAGATCGCCGGAAAACTGCAACTCAAGGGCAATTAACAGCCCAAAATAAACGCCAATGAGATACAGCGCCGCGTGGGCAAAGTTCACAAATTTGAGTGTTCCGAGGGTAATCGAGAGGCCAATAGCAACAAGAATGTAAATCGATGACGCCGCTAGCGTTTGGACAACGAAGTTGATACTTGCCTGTAACAGACTCATGATCCTACTGATTGAGGAGATAGCGATGGGTGCATGTGTTTAATTGACTGGGTGAGATTAGTTAGTGAATCAGCTGATGCCGATGGTAGCGTTATTATTGGTACTCACCGAGTGAACATTCTGCAGCGGGCCCTTCATCACAGTCGTAACCAACAGCTTCGGGATACGACGAGCGTTGAACAACGTCCCAGTACTGGCCCTCACCGCCGCCTTCGGGGTGTTGATCAGCCGAGTTTCCTTGCACGACAAGGATATCAGACATTGATTGGTGATCACATTCACGCAATATCTCCTCACCAAGCCCGGCATTGTCATACTCATACCCCTCAAGTTCACGTATCACCTCCGGTGGATAGAACGTACCAGCACGTTCGACAGCAGCAGCATATAGCATCGTCGCTGTGTACGCAAGGCGGGCCGCGTAACTTGGGGAGCGGCCATATTCGTCCTCAAAGGCTGAGACAAAGGCATTAGTATATTCATCGTCCAACTGGGTCGACCAGTCAGCGGTCCCGAATTTGCCGGCGATAGCATCGCCCGAGGAGGCGGCCATTGGCTCGTTGTACAGCGGCACAATAATCTCCATATCTTGATCAAGTCCTCGGTCAACCGCCTGTGAGAGTGAATTTGCCAGATCAAGGCCATAATGATCAAGGAACAGTACGTCGGGGTCAGCTGACTGTGCATCACTCAGATATGTCGAATAGTCATCCGTATCAAGCGGAGTGGCAACCGAGTTAATCTCACTCCAGCCTTCCTGTTCAAAGAAGTCACGCATGGACTGTTCAACAGTTTGGCCCCAGGTATAGTCGGCGTATAGCTGATAGAATTCG
>JBEQBL010000209.1:0-3723 GCA_041639835.1 Salinarchaeum sp. | reverse complement strand
GCCTTGCCAAGGATGGGAGCATACTCGTCGTAGAGGTCGGTGTAGTCAGCGTCCCACACGTCACCGTCATCGCTGAAGTACGCTTGGCGGCGGCGGTAGGTGATCTGGTTTCAGAGGGATGGTTGGGCGGCCAGCCAGTCGAATAAACACTGCCGATACCTGTGGCTGGTTGCGTTGGCAGTGTATGTGTTCGTTCGCTGTGGCCGGTCGCTCACACAGTACATTATGTGACAGATTAGTATGAACGTTGGGATTACAACCAGCCTATGTCATGTGGTTTGTGGCATATCATTTTGGCTTTATCCACACCCCTGAAAGGGTGGGCTTCCGCCTCGCTACCGCTGTAATCACCACGTGACGCGGCGTCACGTGCCAAGGCAAGCGCTTGGTGCATGTGCGATGTGTGATCACCGTCATCTGCGGGTGTCATGGGTATTATATTGGCGTGTTAGGCAGGTGTCTAAGGGATAGTGTGTCACTCTGCGTGGTGGTCAGGACGCCACAGATTATCGCGCAATATCGCGGTCATCGTCGATTACCGCAGCGATATCAGTCGGCGACACGACTGGAAGGTCACCACGAAGGGTTCGGTTAACCGCTGCCGCTGCGGCCCCGTATTCTAATGCCTGCGCGAGCGAGGCGGTTGCCAACCACTGTGAAAGAAAGCCACCAACAAATGCATCCCCGGTCCCAACGGCATCAATTGTGTCAGCCGCAAATGCCGGCTGCTCAACAACGGCATTGTCCGTGACAGCCACAGCCCCCTGATCACCACGAGTTACAATGACCAGATCATGGGCATACATGTCGCGAAACGTCTGTCCAACAGTCTCGGGCGCATCGGCATGATCAAACACTGTTGCAGCATCGCGCTGAGCGATCACCAGGACATCAACCAGCGGCAGCAGGGCTGTAAGCGTCTCGGCAGCCTGTTCCGGCGACCACAGTTTCGAGCGATAATTAACATCAAGGATGGATTGGGTGTCGTGTTGTTGTGCCGTCTCAAGCAGCGTGGCCGTTGTCTTGCTGAGTGTCTCAGAAAGCGCTGGCGTAATACCACTTACGTAGAAGCTCTCTGCATCAACAATTCGTTCAGTTGCTAGTTCCGTGGGCGTCGCCGTTGTGATGGCTGCCTGCTGTCGATCATAGAGCACGCGTGATTGTCGGGGGGTCGGGCCGGGTTCAAAATAATAGATTCCCTGTCTTCCTTCATCGGTCCAGACGACATCCGGTGTCACACCGTGTGTCTGTAAGGTCTGTGTAATCCGGTGACCAAGTGGCGTGTCAGCGAGCTTTGAGAGCCAGACCGTATCAATGCCAAGACGAGACGCGGCGACTGCAACATTGCTTTCAGCCCCGCCAACATGCACGGAGAAGGACTCAGCCGTCTCAAGTCGGTCACCGGGGGCTGTCGCGTATCGTAACATCGTCTCCCCAAAGGTGACAAGATCGCACATAGACATGGTACCACGCCCCACTGACTTACCCGCTTCGAAGTCGGTGGTGACAGCCCCCGACTCAGCGCATTGTCCGTTCAGGCCGGATCAAACAGCGTCTCACCGTCGACCATATGCTCCGCGACGACATCACGGTCAAGTGTAACCCCAAGTCCGGGGGCTTCCGGAATGGTGATCGAGCCATTTTCAATGACCGATTCCTCAACGAGATCACTCCACCAGTCAAGCTGATAGCTATGATACTCAACAGCTAAGATATTGGGAATTGCCGCTCCGACCTGAGCACTGGCCATTGTTCCAATTGGGGAGGCGACATTGTGCATTGCAACCGGGATATAATACTGGTTTGCTATATCGGCGATCTTGCGAGTCTCACGCATCCCCCCTACCTTTGGTAAATCAGGCGCAATGATATCAACCGCCTGATTCTCGAGTAGTCGGCGGTGTTCGGTGACTCGATAGCGGTTCTCGCCGGCGGTAATCGGTGTCACAGTCGACTGTGTGACCGCCTCCTGAACGGCCAGATTCTCCGGGGGCACCGGGTCCTCAAGCCACCAGATATCAGTCTCTTCGACGGCCGCGGCGAGTCGTTTTGCTGATCCACTATTAAATGACCAGTGACAGTCAAAGGCCACATCGGCCCGGTCTTTAACTCGGTCGGTGACTGCATTGACAATATCGACTTTATGACGAATATCGCCAGGACGAAGCTGTCGATTGGCACGGTCGGTGTCGAGTCCGGAGGGTACATCAAGATCAAATTTGAGCGCGTCAAAGCCAAGTTCCTCAACAACACGTTCGGCTTCATCGGCACAGGCATCGGGGTCAGCGTCCTCGGTATGGCAATCACAGTAGACGCGGACTTCGTCCCGATATTTCCCACCAAGTAGCTGATACGCCGGGATATCGAGTAGCTTGCCGGCCACATCGTGTAAGGCAAGTTCAATCCCGGAAATGGCCGTTACCGTCACCCCTTCAATGGAGCCTTCACCGGACATTTTCTGCACAAGGTGCTCGAATAATCGATCAATATCAAGTGGATTCTCACCGATTAGAAACGGCGTCATACGGTCGATCAGTTCAGGAACGCCGGCACCCCAGTATGCTTCACCAGTTCCAACAACGCCAGCATCGGTATATATCCGCACTAGCGTCCACGGAAAGTTTCCGTCGACCATTGTCGTCTGTACGTCAGTAATCGCCACATCGCGCGAGCCCCGAGATACGGACAGGTCCATGGCCTCCGAGGAGAGATAACGCATCGTATACTCGGCATTCGGATCGTGTAACGACCGATAATCCCGACCCATGGGCATGATTCCCACTGTATGAGTAAAGAGTTGGTGAAGTATCCACAAACGGATCACTGCCCAGTTTGGAGTCGACTCTGCATACTGATTTCTCAGAGGCGATCAGGGGCCAGTGACGTCCGGATATCAGATGTATTATACGCTAAACAGGCGCAATATCACGGCCTTCAGGCCGTGGATACAGATCGTCACTCAGTGACACGTTCCACCGAGACCGGTTGGGCTGGATATCCCACGTCAGACAGAGGGGTTGATCTCTATTATCTCATAACTGGTTATAGGTGGAACAGGCGTAATACCACGCCGTTCACGGGTGGATACGCGCGGTCACAGCGGCAATTCCCGAACGGTTTTGTTCCAAACCGGCGCATCTGTGCGTGTCGGCGCACTGGTTACGACCCCAGTGTCGCCGAGCGCCCGAAAACTGGCGGTTCGAGTGTCCGCCCACACTGGAAACAGAGTGGGCCCCACGTGGGAATCAAACAACAAGCACCGGGCGAACACTCGCAGAGAAAGTAACTCCAAGTCCGTCGACGTCTGTCGGACTCCCCGAGACAAAAATACCTCTGGGAGTCCGAACACGACAGAGGATAGAAGTACCGGGGGCTTGGCACTCCCAGCAGTCCCACCCGCTTCAGTCTGTGACCCCCACACGGATTCTCACCGTGCCGGGGGGTCGGTGGAACTGCACACCTGAAACGCCCAACCCAGCGGTGCGGTGCCGTAGGATTCCTCCGCGTGAACGCGGAGGAGGATGTCAAAAACATAGCACGGTGTTAGAGACAACCCGCACGTACGTCGCCAAAATCACGAACTACTCACAGGTTCGTGATGACCTCGATCAGTGCGGGCACTCCGTATCCAAACTGTGGAACGTCGGACGCTACTACATCCAACAACGGTGGGACGACGACGGTGAGATACCCGACGAAACCGAACTCAAATCGGAGTCAAAA
>JBEQBL010000208.1:0-3728 GCA_041639835.1 Salinarchaeum sp. | reverse complement strand
ACACTTGACCGCTTTGGAGAACGTCGTGAGCAGTTCGAGACCGACACTGACGGACAACTGCTCAAACGACTGTATACCCCGGCCGATGTCGGTGATCTTGACTACGAAGATGACCTTGGATTCCCGGGTGAAGCACCATATACACGTGGTGTATACTCCACGATGCATCGTGGTCGGTTATGGACAATGCGGCAGTACGCCGGGATGGGAACGGCCGCGGAGACCAACGAGCGGTTTCATTACCTGCTTGATCAGGGTCAGACCGGACTTTCGATGGCCTTTGACCTCCCGACACAGATGGGTTATGACTCCACGGACAGCATGGCAGCCGGCGAGGTGGGCCGCTCCGGTGTCGCTATTGATACCCTCCGTGATATGCGACTGGTCTTTGATGAGATTCCGCTTGATGAAGTCTCAACTAGCATGACAATCAACGCCCCGGCAGCGATCCTGCTGGCAATGTATATTGCTGTTGGTGACGAGCAAGGGGTTGACCGTGAGAAACTTCGCGGAACAATCCAGAATGATGTGCTCAAAGAATACATCGCTCGTAACACCCATATCTATCCTCCGGGGCCGTCCATGCGGCTGATTACGGACATCTTTGAGTTCTGTGCAAAGGAAACTCCAAATTTCAATACGATCTCGGTGTCCGGATACCACATTCGTGAAGCCGGTGCCACTGCCGCACAGGAACTTGCTTTTACCCTTGCTGACGGTATCGCCTATGTCAAAGCGGCCATTGACGCCGGGCTTGATGTTGATACATTTGCTCCTCAACTTTCCTTTTTCTTCAGCGCGCACAACGACATCCTTGAGGAGGTTGCAAAGTTCCGTGCCGCTCGCCGACTCTGGTATGCGATTATGGATGAGCGTTTTGACGCCGATAATCCGGCCTCAAAACAACTCAAGTTCCACGTCCAGACCGCGGGCTCAACACTAACGGCCCAACAGATTGAGAACAACATTGTCCGGGTTGCCTACCAGGCGCTGGCCGCTGTCCTTGGGGGTGCACAAAGTCTCCATACAAATGGCAAGGACGAGGCGCTCTCAATTCCAACTGAGGAATCGGTTCGCACGGCATTGCGCACTCAGCAGATTTTGGCTCATGAATCCGGGGTTGCTGACACCATTGATCCGCTTGGCGGCGCCTATACAATTGAGGCGTTAACTGACGATATTGAATCCGAGGCTCGAGAGATTCTGGATGCCATTGATCGCCGTGGCGGGATGGTCTCAGCTGTCGAGGACGGCTGGGTCCAACGTCAGATTCAAGATACTGCCTACCAGCGTCAGCAGGAAATCGAGGGCGGCGATCGCATTATTGTCGGGGTCAATGAATTCAGTGTCGATGAGTCCGAACCTGATATGCAACTTGAGGAGGTAACCGAGGAGGACGAACGCCGCCAGCAAGAGCGGCTCAGAACGGTCCGTGAGGAGCGTGATGACGAAGCCGTTGCGGATGCACTTGCTGCTGTTCGGGACGCTGCACGCTCAGATCAAAATCTTATGCCGCCGATTATTGAGGCTGTTAAAGCTATGGCTACGGTCGGTGAAATCAGTGATGTCCTGCGTGAGGAATTTGGCGAGTATCATGACGGCGCTGTCTAACGCCTCTTCCCGCGGGCGTTAAATCGATATCATCATTGTATCCCGCCATCCAGCATGCACATGCACATTGATCACGTCGGAGTCGCAACCGATGATGCTGCGTTACTTGCTGGCAAATACACGACTCTCTTTGATTCCACTATTGTACACGAGGAGCAGCGCGATGGGATGCAGATTATCTTTTTGCCGCTTGGGGAGGCCTACTTTGAGATTCTTGAACCGCTTGATGACGGTCCGATTGCCCAGTTCCTTGATCGTGAAGGCGCAGGTTTACATCATGTGGCGGTGACAGTGCCATCGATCACTGAGGCTCTCGATCGGGCGCGTGACTTGGACATTGATCCAATTGATAAACAGCCTCGGCCGGGCGCTTGGGGCCATCAGGTGGCGTTTTTGCATCCGCGAGACACCGGTGGTGTGCTTGTTGAGTTTGTCGAACACTAACTCGACGCTTTGCCTGGCTCCATTGTGATCACGGTCTCTTTGTTAGGATAGTGTGTTAATATATGTCGGATCAAGCCAGATGGTAAACTCTCCGTCCCGGTTGATCATTCCAGCGATCATCTGACTTGTCTCATCCTGGTCAATTGCTTCCGGATCAACAGCCCGGACTTCATGGACCTCATCGACAGCCCAGCCGATTTCTCCTTGCTCGCCGGTTCCATCATCGAAAATGATGACTCGTCGTTGTTCACCTGTGGGATCAATATCAAGTAAATGTCGGAGATCGATTACTGTTGTTGTCGTCCCCCGAAGGTCCATCACTCCCTCGACATGGTCAGGAGCCTCCGGTACCGGTGTTAACGCCGGCAACTCAACCAGTTCCCAGACATACTCAATTGCAACACAGTAGCGTTGATCCCCAATACTAAACTCGACAACTTGCTCTGGGGCCTCTTTGACGATGTCCTCGTCAGTGGCGTGATTACTCATACGCAAGTTCTATCGAGTCGTAACACGGTCGCTCACATAAATCCGCGGCGCCATCTCACAACCGCAATTCCGACCGTTTTTGATTGCCGATGCCATACGTGACATAGAACGATGACCGCGGATTCATACACGTACGATATTGTTGTTGTCGGGGCTGGTACGGCTGGAACCTTTGCCGCGGCGACGGCTGCCAATGCGGGGATGTCGGTGGCCTTACTTGATCGAAAGTCCGAGGCCGAGGCCGGACACATTTCCTGTGGCGATGCAATCAAAGGAGCAGAAACGTTCCCTGATGTGATTGACCGTGAGTATCTCCGCGAGGAATCCTTTTCAAACTCGGGTATTACCCGCGCTATCTTCGGCGATCCTGATAGCGATGATGCTATTGAAATCCCGTTTGGCGAGACAAATGGGGTTGTTCTTGATCGAAAACGGTATGGGGAGGTACTCATTGAGGAGGCCGAACGAGCTGGTGCCGACGTTCAATATAACACCGTTGTTAACGATGTCCTCCAAGACGAGACACGTGTCACCGGGGTGTCCGGAACCCACCGTGGTCGTCCGGTTACCTACAACGCTGAGGTTGTCATTGACGCGACGGGGGCGTTCTCTGTGCTTCAGGATAAGGCTACGCTTGACGCTACGACATTCGAGACCTCCGTTGATTACTCACAGTTTTGCTCGGCCTATCGTGAGGTCGTCGAAGTCTCTGACCCCGTTGCGTATGATGATGCTATTGTATTCAAGCCAACCGAGGAACTTGGGTATCTCTGGTATTTCCCCCGCACAGATACCGAGATTAACGTCGGCTTAGGCTTTCAGATGACCGAGGAGCCAATGGAACTTGTTGAAGTGCTCAAACGTGATCTTCAACAACGCCCGGAGTTTCAAGACGCAACGGTAACCGACAAACTTGGTGCATCCCTTCCGACCCGTCGCCCGTATGACTCAGCCGTTGCGCCAGGATTCATTGCTGCTGGTGATGCGGCAGCGCATGTTAACCCAACAACCGGTGGCGGGATTCCGGGAGCCGCAAAAGCCGGGACATGGGCTGCTGAACATGCTGTTGATGCGATCACCACCGGAGAGCCAACGGAAGCGGCCCTATGGGGATATAACCGCGATGTCATGACCGACTTTGGCAAGCGGTTTGCGGCAATGGATCTGTATAACATCTGGGGGAC
>JBEQBL010000207.1:0-3746 GCA_041639835.1 Salinarchaeum sp. | reverse complement strand
GCACCAAAGACGAGACACTCGATGCCATACTCCAGTTCAGACTCACGATACTGTAACGCTCGTGCGGCTTCAAGCACAGCCGCCGCACCAGCAGCGTTGTCCAGTGCGCCCTCAGCGATATCATGAGCATCATGATGGGCTGTCAGTAAAACGCGTTCATCCGTGTCCGGACCAAGGGTTGCATGCACGTTATAGCTCGTTGTCTCTTCGATGGTCGCATTGACCGAGAGGGTGACAGCGTCAGAGGCATATCGTCGCGCCAACCGCGCCCCGACCTCAGCACTAACCCCGACGGCCGGTACCGGTCCAATAGGATGGTCGGTGCCACCAACTGATCCAGTCGGGGGAAGTTGGCCATCGACATGATTGCGATAAATAAACCCGACCGCTCCCGCGTCAATTGCGCGGTAGTATTTCTCACGACGGTGGATATACCGGTCATGGTATTCAGGTACGTCACTACGAACAAGGGCAATGGCCCCCTCAAGATCGGCTGTGTCGAACTCCTCCGGCAGTCCATAGCCAACGTCAACAAGCGGTCCGGAGACGGTATCTGCCGGTGATCGAGGAAGCGCGATACAAGAGTGTGACTGTTCAGCGGTCCGGATTGCACTATCCTCACGGAACCAGCCACGAATTGAAAACGATGTAACGACTGGATCAAGACCAATGGCATCAAACGCCGACTCAACGGCCTCAGCCCCACGTCGTTCACCCTCTGATCCAGGCATACGAGAGCCAATATCAACAAGTGATTCAAGCAGTGACCAGCCGGGATCGCTGCGGTATGTCGCACTGATCCAGTGATCGGACATACATACCGGTTGGCCGGCAGCCACTTAATTCGTCCAGAGGAATGTTCCACTGTTGGGGCCTGGGATCGCTCAAACTTTTTGTATCCCCTTTGTAGAGATAGAATATGCGGGAGACGCTTGAGGAGTGGCGACCAGCAATCGACGCGGCGATTGAGGATGTCTTACCCCGCGATCTTGATGAGACGCATCTTGAGACGTTTTTTGGCGCCCCAACATACCAGTATGATGTCGACAGTCTCCAGCAGGCGTTGGTCGATCCAATCTGGGAGCTGCTTGACCGCGGGGGGAAACGCTGGCGAGCAATCCTCTTTCTGGTATTTATTGACGCGTTTGGCGAGGATCCAGCGGAGTATCTCACGTATGCCACCATCCCCGAAATCTTGCACAATGGAACAATCATTGTTGACGATGTCGAGGATGAGGCGACCAAGCGGCGGGGGGGACCAGCGCTTCATCGGGTTGCTGGAGAGGATATCGCGATTAACGCCGGCAATGCGCTGTATTTTATGCCGCTACGACTCATTGCCGATGAATCTGGGGAGTTAGATGAAAAAACGCGTATTCGTGCCTATGAAATGTTGATGCATGAACTGAACCGAACGCACCTCGGGCAGGGCATGGATATCTACTGGCACAATGATCCGACAGTCCATGTCGGCGAGAAGGAGTACCTGGAGATGTGTGCGTGTAAGACCGGCTGCCTGGGTCGGATCGTGGCACGACTGGCGGCAATTCTGACCAACCAATCCCCAGCTGTCGAACAGGCCGTCGGCGCCTATGCTGAGAAAGTATCAATCGCTTTTCAAATTGGCGACGATATTCTTGATATCGAACATTCACTTGGGAACGCCGGGGACTTCGGCAAGGAATTTGGCAATGATGTTCGAGAGGGCAAGACAACGCTGATGGTGATTCATGCGACTGAGACCGCTCCCGAAGCGCAGGCCCACCGCCTACAGGAGATCCTGGCCGCCGAGGAAAATACCGATGCAGAGATCCAAGAGGCGATCGATATCATTCAGACAGCCGGATCAATTGAGTATGCACGCACTGTTGCACTTGATCTGGCTGCCGAAGCGCGTGCCCACATCAAACCCCTTGATTTGCGCCCTGAACCAGCCACAAAACTACAGCAGTTTACCGAGTTTGTTATTAATCGAGATATGTGACTCGGCAACTGCCTCGTGGTCCACTCCTGTGACATTCGAGGTAAGCCCCCCTGAATGCAACAAAGCGGGGAACACCTACAGATAAAAAAGGAATTAAAGGCCCACTGCCAGTGAGGCAAACACTGTTATTGGATCGCTCACGTAGTAATTACAGTGGACGATCAGAATAGGCGGTCCAGCGAGACCATGAACTCATCACACCGAGGAGTGTCAACGGTTGTTGGGTTTATTTTACTTGTTGGACTGGCAGCCGTTGGCGCGACAACAGTCGCAGTCGTTGGCATGTCTGTTGTCGATGATACGGGAAGCCAACTTGATCAAACTCGCGCGCTTGATTCATTGCAGCAGTTTGCTGCTGACATGGATACCCTTGCAAACGGGGCTGATCAGACGGCATTTCAACTGCAGGGGGATCGGGGGGATGTCGCCGTCCATGATGGTGGACGCATTATCATTGAGCATACCTCTGATGAAGGAACGGAGACGCTGATTAACGAGTCACTACAGGCACTGGTCTACGATACCGGACGAACACAGCTGGTATACCAGTCCGGGGGGATCTGGCGCATTGATCGTAACGGTGGGCCTCTCATGTTGCGTCCACCGGCAGTTGATTACCGAACAACCAACGAGGGGACGATGACCGTTGATGTCATTCAACTTACCGATGGATATGCGTCGGATATGCCAGCAAGGGGCACAGCAGCGGTGACCGACCGCCAGAGTCATCACCCGACCAACGCACAGGGGAATCCACTGCAGAATGGAACGATCGAGACAACAATTGACAGTGAGTTCTGTCCGGCATGGAGCGCATATCTTCAGCAGCGGACAAGCGGGGCGGTTGTCGAAGGCTGTACAGAAGGAACGGACAACCGGCTGCAGGCTGAGTTCACGGTCCCGTTTGTGTTCAATGGCGCTGGACAGGCAAAGATTGAGGACCCCAGTGCAACGCCGGTTACTTGGCTTGTTGATGCAAAAGCGGCGGCGTGTGATGAGTCATTTGACGACGGTGGGGAACTGACCAGCGCGGGACTCCACTGTACCGATTCAGCGATCACTGATACACTCATCTTCAATACGACCGCTGCCGGAGGAGCGATTGAGGTCTACGCCGGTGATGGAATTGACATTAGTAGCGATGATATCAATGTTATTGGGCCTCACAGCGCCACGATTTATGCCGATGGGGATATCGCAATTACCGGGAACTCAGTCGTAGGCAACAGTTCAGACCCAACGCAGACACGATTGTTCCTCTCAAAGACGGCAAACATCACAGATGTCGATGCGGGGACACCAGAGATGTATGCGTTGATTTATGGCCCGGAGTCAACGATGGAGTTCAAAGGAAACGTGCAGATTACCGGTGCGGTTATTGGTGGTTCGATTGACGACAACGGCAACGTTGGCTATCAGTTTGATGAAGAATTTGAGGACCTACGAATCGTTGAGGAAGGTGCTGGGCCACCATTCTATTATCTGCATATTGAGCGTACGAAGGTCACACTCAGCGATCAGTGAGCGACCCCCGATGGAGTGTGGCGTTGTCCCAAGCATAGGTGCTTGACACAGTGGCGGGGAGTAGGGCTGTATGCTGTTTCAGACAGTTGGTCACGGTCAGGTAGGCATTATGATTGGCGTACGGATCATCAGCGTACACGGCCGACGCGGCACAGCCGTTCTCATTATCTTCAACAGTGTCCTGTACAGCACTGAGTGCGTGAGTCTCACGTTCTTCCAGTGCGCCGGTGAGAGCTGG
>JBEQBL010000206.1:1808-3783 GCA_041639835.1 Salinarchaeum sp. | reverse complement strand
CGGTGAACACACATGCTCGAAGCGTGTGTCCGTGCTGACTGCTCAAAGCAAGCAACACGATACTCCCGATTCTGTTGACGCCTGCTGGCGTCTCTGTGGCCAAAACAACACCCGGACGCCAAACACGGTCAAAGATATGGGTAACGGCGGTTTGGCACCGTCCTCAGAAATCGAAGATTTCTGATGTGCAAACGAGAACTCCGTTCTCCTCAACGCCAGCAGTCCACCACACCGACACTGTGGGACTACCCGCACCCGAAAGGTGTGGTAGTCCACTGGTTGGACTGCAACCCTGAAACTCCCACCGCTCGGGAGTCCTCTGCGTGCACGCGGAGGAGGATCTCAAATGAATGTTGCCGTCGACCGTCTTACCGTCATGGTAATCCGGCGGTTCCGAACGACAGGTCATCAACTACTGGTGTCACGGATATGGGAGGCGTTGTGCATCGCAGATGTCCTCCCGGCGCTGAAACACGAGGATCTTCATACTTCGAAATTCAAAACGCATAACTAGGCGCTGTCATTGTCCTAAGTGTGTCCCAGACGCTGCTCTCTATCATCGTTGGCATTTTCTTACTCGGAATTCTCGCTCAGTTGCTCTCGCGACGTCTGGAGATACCGAGTGTGCTCTTTCTCATCACGATCGGTGTTCTACTGGGTGGTCTGGGACCGATCAACCTCCCCGTTGTCGGGCAACTCGGGCCGACACCAACCATCATTGAACTTGAAACGTTCAGCGAGAGTGGCCTCTCGACGGTTGTCGGACTCAGTGTCGCCATTATTGTATTTGATGGCGCTTTCCAGCTCCGGCGTGAGCGGCTACAACAGGCCTCAACGACAACCTTCCGACTGATAACGATTGGTGCCGCCATGACGCTGGTCGGGATCGCCCTCCCGGTCCGGTTCTTACTTGGGGAGTCATGGGCCCTGTCCTTTCTAATCGGTGCGTTACTGGTCGCAACCGGCCCAACAGTGATTACGCCGATTCTCGAAATTGTGGACGTTCGTGATCACGTTGCCTCGGCAATGGAGGCGGAAGGTGTATTCAACGATGTCAGCGCGGCTATCACCGCTGCGGTGATTTTTGAGGTATTCGTTTTGCATGGAAACGGCCTGCCTGCCGGCGTTATTGGGTTTGCAGAGCGTATTGGTATTGGGGTTGCTGCCGGCATGCTGACTGCAGCGGCCGCCTATTACATCCTTTCGCATGACCTCGCGCCGGGGGACTCACCACAGATTGCGCGCTATCTTGCATTAAGTGCCGCGCTGGGGGGATATGCACTGGCCAATGGACTCGCCTCCGAGGCGGGAGTCGCCGCTGCTGCGACGGCCGGAGTGGTAATGGGGAACCTGGATCTTCAGCATCGGGAAGCGATTGAGGAGTTTGCACGTGATCTGACGCTGCTGGTACTTGGATTCGTGTTCATCACATTGGGTGCGTTGATCAATCTTGATGAAATAATCAAGCTCGGAGCAAGCGGCCTCGTGCTAACTGCGATTGCAATGTTTCTTGTTCGGCCGCTCTCCGTGGCGGTTGCGACTGTAGGGGTTCAGCGATTCTCCTATCCGGAGCGTGCATTCCTGAGCACCGTCGCGCCGCGGGGGATTATTCCGGCGAGCGTCGCGACGCTTTTTGCGCTTGAGTTAACTGCAACAGGAGCCACGCAAGAGGCGCAAACCCTGACCGGAGTGATCTTTCTTGTGATCTTTGCAACGGTGGTCTTGGAGGGCGGATTCGCACGACAGATTGGTGAGGCACTTTCAGTAACACCTATGGACACGATCATCATCGGGGCGGGGCGGATTAGCCGTGCCCTTGCGGACCGACTGGAGGAACGAGGAGAATCGGTCGTCATGATTGACCCGGATGAAGCGGCGGTTGAGCGCGCCCGTGACCGGGGACACACGGTTTATGAGGGTGATGGAACAGACGGACAGGTGCTTAAATCGGCGGGGATTGAGGAGGCAAAGCGCG
>JBEQBL010000206.1:0-1798 GCA_041639835.1 Salinarchaeum sp. | reverse complement strand
GCGCGTGATAGCTGCCACTGGCGACGATGACCGAAACCTCCTAGCAGCACAGATGGCTCAAACCAAGTTTGGCTGCGATAACGTAATTGCCCGGGTGAACGATCCCGACAATATGAGTGCGTTTGACGGTATCGACGCGCGTGCAATTGATCTGTCAAGGGCAACAGCTTTTGCCATCGATAATGCAATTGAGCGCCCTTCAATGGCAGACTGGATGGACGAACTCGGCGAGGACCACGATGTTCAGCAGTGTGTGGTGACCGCTGATGGTGTTGCCGGTAAGACGGTTCGGCAGCTTAACGCCCGCATTCCCGATGGGGTGATCATCGCGATTGTCGGTCACGACGGCGATGAACACGTGCCTGACGCCGATGAGACGATCAGCAAGGGCGATCAGGTCACATTTGTTGGTGACAGGCCCGGGGTCAAGGAAGCTGCCAGACGGTTTGACCCAGAAGGAATCTGAGGTGCACGAAACGCAACGTAAGTTCCCCGCTTTCCCGTGGGCAAGGATGGGGGCTCGTCCCTCTGGCGCGTGTGCTGTCTCTTCGATATATTGTCAAGGACTCCACATCAGAAGCATTCGATATGTCCACTCGGAGTGCTTCCAATAGCGTGTCTTCGCTCTGGTCGAAGAATCCCATTTCACCCCCAGTCTAGCAGCATCTCAGCCCCAATATGTTCTCTTCAACTACAATATTTTATTTTGATATAAATCACCAAAACAGCCTATTCTACAGGCGGAGCAGGCCGAGTGCCTCGGGGCTTGACCCCGAGGCGGTTCACATACGGTTTTGACGCGTGATTTCTTCGAAGAAGGCGCAAACGGACTCTCGTCTCTTCCCGGCTATATCGACTGCCTCGGGGGCACGCCCCGTGGCATCCGCCCCGATATTCTGTGAAACCACGGAGAAAGCCTCGCCGTCCGAGGTGGGGGGATATTAACTCTTACAGGCTAAGTCCTCGTCCTCACGGAGCATCGCAACAGGCGAACGGCGGTAGGCGTAAGCGGGGAGGGTAGTTCATATGTCAGTGATACGAGTATCGACGATCTCCGTCGGCAGCGCGTCGGCATCCTCAACCAAGAGGGCGACAATGAGATATTCAGCGTACTCACTGAAGTACTCGATCACCCCGGCCAGCCGGTCGGCGTCGATTGCCTCAAGCGAGTCGAGCAACATGATCGGTACCGTCTCATAGACCTCGTGGACAAGGTATCCCGCGAGTGCGAACACCAGTCCGATAACCTCGCGTTCACTTTCGCTGAGGTGAGCAACCGTGTCCTCGTAGACTGTCCCGTCATCCATACTCCGGACGATGTGCAACTCGAATGCACTCTCGTCGACGACCTGTCGGCCCTGTTGAACTGACCGCTGTGTCCGCTCAATCCAGACCCGCTCGATGTTCTCGTAGCCAAGGATATCGAGTACCTCGGCCATGTGTGTATTGAACGCCTCAACCGCCTCGCTTTCGAGACGTTCGATGTGCGTCCGTCGTTCGGTCAGGGCGTCGGTCAGTTCCTCCCGCTGTGCTTCAAGACGACTCCGACGGTCAAGTTCGGCTTCGATGGTCTCGATTTCATCTTCGATCTCCGCTCGATCACGCTCAAGTGATTCAATCTCGAACTCAAGTCGATTCACCGTCTCCTGAAGATCAAGTACCGCCTCATCAACGTCCGCCTGGAGCGTCTCAACCTCGGCTTCGAGTGACGCGATCGTCGTTTCAAGCTCGTCGCGTTGCTCGATCAGCGAGTCGAGGGTTGTGCGCCGCTCGCGAAGCTCACGTTCGGTCTCGGCGA
>JBEQBL010000205.1:0-3795 GCA_041639835.1 Salinarchaeum sp. | reverse complement strand
ATCTAGAGGCCCTTGCCACGCCGGTGTTACGCCACCGGGTTGGCCTTGATTTCCGCGCCCAACAGGATGGGCTGCGTCCCGACGACGTCATCGCAACGCTGTTGTGATCTGTCTATGGCTATTGATCCGGAGTTTCTTGCTGAACTCGAACGGTTTGCTGTTGCTGACCGCCGTGACCTGACGACCACTGAACAGGGAGAGCGTCGTTCAACGGAACTGGGCGAGGGGCTGACCTTCAGCGACTACCGGCAGTACGTTGAGGGCGATGACCCCCGACTGATCGACTGGAAGATCTATGCGCGAACCGATGAGCTGTACATCAAGCAGTTTGAAGCCGAACGAAACCTCCGCGTACACGCTCTGATTGACGCCAGTGAGTCGATGGCCTTTGCTGACCGTGCCAAATTCGAGTTAGCCGCCAAAATTGCACTTGGCTATTGCTATCTGTTTGCATCTGATCATGACACCTTCCGGGTGGCCACCCTTCAGCAAACGTATAATCGGCTTGACTCCGGGGCTGATACCCATGGTGAACTGCTCTCGGTGATTGACCGACTCAATGACATGGCGCCACGTGGCGAAGTCACCATGGCCCAGGCCCTCCAGGAATACGCCGGAACAACGACCTCCCGATCAATTGTCGTCCTTGCGAGTGACTTTCTGGTCGATCCCGAGACCCTTGCCAGTGGCCTTGGGGCTCTGTCCGATCATGAACTGCTGTTAGTACATGTTGTTGCCCCCGAGGAGCGTGATCCACCAGTCAGTGGTGAGACAATCTTCGAGGGGCTTGAAACTGCCACCCGGCTGCGAACGTACTTTAGTCCCTCGCGCAAGCGCCAATATCGCGACCGACTTGTCTCACACTGGGATGATATCGAAGCAGTTGCCGACCGGTATGGCGCCGATTACGTCCGGCTTCGGACCGACCGCCCATTTTTCGAGGCCTTTACCGACGCCTGGATCGGCTGACTATCTCGTCTTGTCGGTGTCCAATACGAATTAGCTTCCCGCCTCGGCCGGGGTTGCTCTGGCTGTTGGCTCGTAGGCCACCTCGGGAACCGTACATGCTGTCGTATTGGTGACGTTCACCCAGTAGGCATCATACGGACCGACTGTCCGTTGGGTCATATTGGTCACCGCTGCCCCCTCATGATAGACGGATCCTGTGGCAGTCGCGGTTGGAAGACTCTCATTTATCGCCCACGACGCTTGTGTGGTTAGATCGACCGTTGGTCCCAGCCGATGCCAGCCGGCAGTCAGATTCTGCGTTTGTGGTCCGTTAGCCGTCTTCGCGTAGATGTATCCCACCCGGTCAGCACCAGCGACATACCAGCTATTCGGCAGGTGCTTGTGTGCCTGTGTGGTGGTATCAATCGGTTCATACGTCCCGGCTGTCGCATTCCACTGGACCTCAATTGGCTCTCCATCGGGGCCTGTTTTCGCGCCGGCATATCGAATTTCCGTGTACGGCATTGGTGCTGTCACCGGGGTCCAGGTCCCGTCAGTTGACTCAGGGCTGGTGACCTCATGGACCAGTGCAATGGTTCCAAGCTCGACTGTTGTCTCATTCCCGGTGGCTGTGGCAATGGTTGCCCGTACCGGTGCTTGGCCAGTGGACAGTTGCTCGGCGGTGAGCGTTGTTGGATCAACACCCGTCACGGTTATTGAATTGCCCGTAATTGGAGCCTGTGGATTTGCAACTGGCTGTCCGGCGATCGTGATTGTCCTGACGGTTGCGTTGGTGTTTGTTATCTCAATGCCTGTTGCATCCTGAAACGCAGAGATGGTGATGGATAATGAACCGGCATCCTTGACCAAGCCAACAAACGAGCGATTAAGGGTGGCCGTTGCGTTGGTGACCGGTCCATGTGCAGCAACCGTAACTGTATCTTGGGTCATCCCCTCATCGGTCACAACTTGGGGCATGACATCAACGCCGACGGTGTAGGTCCCTGGCTCAGTGCTGTTTAGCGTCACATTCCAGACACCGGTCTGGCTTAAGTCCGCACTTCTTCCGTACCCCCCTGCTTCTCCACTAATTTTGTGAGTATCTTTGGTGCCGTTGAATATGGTTGAATAGCTCCCTATCTTCCCAGATATCATATACTTTCCAGCAGTCGAATCAGATCTATCAGCTATCTCAAAAGATGCGTAATCGATTTTCTCGCTATCTAAGTTAAAATTGACACGAAGATCCGTCTTACTGCCAGCATCAAAATCAGAATCTCCTGTTGTCACAGAAACATTTGTTGGATACCAAATCATCCGCGTCTCATTCACCTTCGCTTGATCAATTTTCCCAGTGATCTTGTATCCTCCAATAAATGGTTGAATGTCTCCTTTCGGTCCAATAGGTATCTTTGTCTGGTTACCTGGGTTTATGCCGACTGTCGAACTCTGTTCTATGAATGATTCCTCGGTGCTCATAACCACCGTAACGGTACCTGTTGGCCACCCGGAGGTCTCATCAGCCGCGATATCATTCCCGTAGCTATCAGTAAACTCCGAGAAGACGACATTAACCGTCTCATTTAGTGGCGCCTCATAGCCGGACCGGTTTGCTGGACTAGCCGCATCGGTTGTCACCATGGCATCAACCGGCGTTTGACTGGCGGCCACGCTTAACAGAACCACTGACTGTCCGGTAAGGCCACTTTCCGTTGCATCATCAGTCACAGCCAATACTGACCGATTATGATAGGTGACTGCCTTTTCGGCCACCGCATCATTAAGCGTACACGCGATCTCGATTCCGATATCTCCTTGTTCAATTGGCTCCTGTAACACGACCTCGATTGGGGCTGTGTCAGCGCCACTGGTTCGATTTACCGTTGCCGTTGCTGCCCCGGATGTGACCGTTGCTTCTTCGACCGCCAGATCAGTCGAAGCTGCAAGCTCATCGGCGGCAACTGTTATCGTCGCTCCAGAAGCCCCGTCGGTGACCGAGAGCGTCGCTGTTCCGGTGACCGTTGGCTTATCAGCAGCAGTGTCCGCAGTAACCGTTATTTCTGCCGGAGTTGGCTCTGCGGCAGCGGCGACCGGTATGCCCCCCACAGCACACAGCAAACAGGCGCCAAGTAGTAGGCCCGCGCAAACCACTCTGCTCCCCGCTCGACTCCCGTACCGCCCGATATTACGTATCATAATTCCGTTATATAGGGGCGTTATACACCCCCAACCGTGCCGAATGCGTGTACGTCGGGGCGTCATACATAACTTGATCGCTTTTGTGTCGGGCGATTTTGTCTACCCCTGCTTCTCTGTCTGTTTTCTGTCCACCGCCGGGTAGAAATATATGATATCTTATCTTTGGATGAGACGCATGCGGAGGCTCCTGTACTCGGATCCCTCGTGTACAACCACCGGCCCCCCGCCAGCTCCAACCGAAGTACCTGTAAAGAGTTTTTTCGCTGTGGGCCTCACCACTGGCTATGGCACGCTATGATGTCGTCGTGGTCGGCGCTGGTACCGCCGGATGTTATGCCGCGGCGACGGCCGCCGACGCTGGTCTTGACGTTTGTCTGCTTGAGCGAAAATCGCCTGCCGAAGCCGGTCGGAAGGCCTGTGGCGATGCACTGAAAGGCGCCTCTGAGCTTCCGGAGTCGATCCCAACCGATCGTCTTGATCCGGCCATTACAAACCCCGATGTTGATCATGGACGCTTTGAGCTGCCAACCGAAGATACCGTCCTGGAGATCCCGGTTCCTGGCGAGTTGGCTGTCCTTGATCGATTCACATGGGGTCGGCAACTAATTGAAGCCGCTACCGATGCTGGCGCCGACATCCAGTATGAGA
>JBEQBL010000204.1:0-3815 GCA_041639835.1 Salinarchaeum sp. | reverse complement strand
AGTTCCGTTTCAACTGCAATGCGATCATCCGTCAGCTGTGCCAGTCCGGCCTCGGCGTTGGTCCCGGCCAACCGAACCACAACCGGCACCGGCAGTTCGTCATACGCCCCGAACACCTCGTTGAGCCCTGCGGCGACCTCATCACACCGTGTGATTCCTCCAAAGATCGTAAACAACACTGCCTCGACGTTTGGATCCGCAAACAGAATCTCCAGTGCGTTCTCGATGCGGTCGGCGTCGGCGCCACCTCCGACATCAAGGAAATTTGCTGGCTGGCCCCCAAACTGGTCGATCAGATCAAGCGTTGTCATTACCAGTCCGGCGCCGTTGCCGGCAACCCCAATTGAACCATCCAGTCGCACGTAATCAAAGTCATAATCCAGTGCCAGTCGTTCGATTTCATCCTCTGGCGGCGTCCTGTTGTGGGTAAACTGTGGCTGCCGGAACAGTGCATCATCGTCGATATTAAACACCGCATCGACGGCCACCAGCTCCGGCCCGTCCTCGCCTTCGGTGATAATCAGCGGGTTGATCTCCAGTTCGTCGCCGTCGTATGTCTCCCAAAGCTCATACAGGGCCATCACAATCCCGACGAGTTGTTGTGCAACTTCCGGGTCAATCGCCGCCGTTGCAATCGCTTGGCGCACCTGATATGGATACAGTCCATACGCCGGGTCGACTCGTTCCCGGGCGACGGCGCCGGCGTCGGCGGCGGCCTCAACGTCAATGCCCCCTTTCCCGGAGACCATTATCACCGGCCTGGCGGCATCCCGATCCATTGTGATACCCACATACAGTTCATCTGTCCCCGCGACGGCCTCCTCAATGAGAACACTCTCGACTGGCTGGCCGCGTATCGTACTGCCCAGTAGCTCATCGGCTGCTGTCCTGACCGCCTCGATACTTGTTGCCTCTATGACGCCGCCGGCTTTCATCCGCCCGCTGGCTCGCACCTGTGCTTTGACATACACCGGAAGGGTGAGCTCCTCTATTGCCGCTGCCGCCGCAGCCACCGTCTCGACATGCCGGGAGAATGGGACTGTTACCCCGGCGTCAACGAACAGTTGCTTTGCTTGGTGTTCGGTTAACCTCATCCACCATGTGCTTGTCAGTAACTCACATGAATGTTAGGGATAGTCCAATTACCGAGTGCCCACGGCGGTGGCGACACGCGGTGGGGTCCCCGTGGGGTCCTGTGGCTCGTTCCTTTTATCCCCTTCAGGTCCCTACAGACTAGTACTGTGGCAGTACACGTCGTTCCGGATACGAGCGTGGTCGTTGATGGACGCGTTTCGGAACGCATCGACGCCGGCCAATTCCGTGATGCAACGATCTCTATTCCGGAAGCCGTTGTTGCGGAACTTGAAGCGCAGGCAAATGACGGTCGTGAAAGTGGCTGGGATGGCATCGAGGAGCTCCAGCGACTGGCCGACCGTGCTGATGAGGGCCAGATTACGATTGAGCATATCGGCAAGCGCCCTGATGCCGTTGCTCGCGGCCATGCCGAGGAAGGCGAGATTGATGCCTACATTCGCTCGCTGGCCGCCGATCGCGATGCAACCTTCTTTACGAGTGATATCGTCCAAGCCGAAGTCGCCCGCGGGAAGGGCATTGATGTTGAATACGTTGCCCCCCGCACCGAAACCGTCGATCGACTTACCATCGAGGAGTATTTTGATGCCGAGACCATGAGCGTCCATCTCCGTGAGGACGCTGTTCCAATGGCCAAACGTGGCAGTATCGGTGAGATGTCTTTCCAGGAAATTGCCGACGCGCCGCTTTCGGCCGATGATCTTCGCGATCTTATTCAGGAAACGCAGAATGCAGCCCGTCAGTCCGACGTTGGGTTTGTCGAACTCTCCGAACCGGGGATGACTATCGTCCAGTTCCGCGATTATCGTATTGCGCTTGCGGAACCGCCATTTGCTGATGGGCTTGAGATTACCGCTGTCCGCCCGATTGTTCAAACCTCACTTGAGGAGTATGCTCATTCCGAGGATCTGAAAGACCGGCTACTCTCTCAACAGCGTGGCGTGCTTATCTCCGGGGCCCCCGGGGCCGGAAAATCAACCTTTGCCCAAGCCGTCGGTGAATTCCTCGCCGATAATGACTTTGCGGTCAAAACAATGGAAAACCCCCGCGATCTGCAGGTCGGCCCGGAGATCACCCAGTACACCGAGTTAGGCGGTGATATGGCACGGACCGCGGATGCACTGTTGATGGTACGCCCGGATTATACCATCTATGATGAGGTCCGCAAAACCCATGATTTCGAGGTCTTTGCCGATATGCGCATGGCCGGTGTCGGTATGGTGGGCGTTGTCCACGCCACGCGTGCGATTGACGCCCTCCAGCGACTTGTTGGCCGGGTTGAACTCGGAATGATCCCTCAGATCGTTGATACCGTTGTCTACATCGAGGCTGGCGAGATTGTAACCGTCTATGATGTTGAAACCGAAGTGAAGGTGCCCCACGGACTTACCGCCGAGGATCTTGCCCGGCCGGTCATTGTTATCCGTGACTTTGTGACCCGCGAGCCGGCCTATGAGATCTATACGTTCAACCGCCAGGTTGTGACTGTGCCCTTAGAGGATGCTGACAGTGATGATGACCGTGGTGTCGAACGCATCGCTCGTGATGAAATCAAACGGGAAATTCGATCGGTTGCCTCCGGGCCTGTCGATGTCGAGCTCAACGGTCAAAACGCTGCAACGGTCTATGTCACCGAGAATGATATCTCAACGGTGATCGGCAAAGGTGGTGGCCGGATTCAGGATATTGAAAACCGCCTTGGCATCGATATCGACGTCCAGACGCATGACGAACAGTCACCCGCCGGCGGGTCATCCACAACAACGCATGCTGATGACGGTCGCATTGTTGATCCGGAGGTTACCTCCCGCCATATCGTGCTTCCGGCCGATGGCCTTGCCGGTGAAACCGTCGAGGTCCAAGCCGGTGGGACGTATGTCTGTACGGCAACGGTCTCTCGGGGTGGGGAAGTGCAAATCTCCCGGGGCAGTGCGATTGCCGACGAATTAGAGGCTGCTATTGATCGCCGTCAGCCGATCACGATTCAACGCTCCTAAACCACCGATGTCCCTTGCCGGGTGATCTGTCCCCCTTTGCCTAAGACACAGGGCGTATTGCTGTTGGACATCCCCCGGACATGATTCCGCGTGCCGCCGGATTTTATATACTGGCGCTTGCAGTTCCGGTATGGACATCGATATTGAAGCCGTCGCGGAACCCTCCTCAACGATTCTCCGTTGGCTGGTGCTTGCGACGGCCTATTTTCTTATCATCCTGTTTGGCCTTGGCGTTCTTGACCTCTTTGTTGCGACCGTGCAACTGATTACCTCCGGTGACTTTGCCGACCCAGTCGCGCTTATCGAACTTATTGATACGGTTCTGCTCTTGCTGATTATCATTGAGGTGCATCGAACGCTGGTTGCCATTGTCCGCCAGGAACCGGTTGTGCGTATCGTTATTAGCGTCGCGATTATTGCCGTTGCTCGGCAGATCATTAGCTTCCGGATTGTCGAATTCGATACTGCAACACAGGCGCTTGCTGCTGCTGTCTCCTTTGTTGGCCTGCTGATCGCGCTTATTATCGCATACTTCTTTGCACGACGGGTTGAGGATCGCGAGGATTTCTGAGCGTATTGCGGCTACCAATTCCTCATAGAAACGCAAGGCGAATACCCGCCCCGTTAGGGGTGGGAGAAAGCCGATATCAGTTGTTGGTAATACGATTTCTTTATTCAATGTGGGACGTGCAACAAGGCTGTCCCACGTATAATTACATGCCCTCT
>JBEQBL010000203.1:2031-3836 GCA_041639835.1 Salinarchaeum sp. | reverse complement strand
CAACGGTGGAACGTGACGCTAAGTGACGGCGCGTATCCACGGCCTGAAGCCCGTGGTATTGCGCCTGTTCAGCCTATAAGCATACCGTCCAACGTGACATTGTCACCGTATTCAGTGCCCTATTTCCCAGCAGCGTCATGATCATCACCCCCGAATGCCCAAAAACATAATATCATCCTCGAAAGATAGTCAACCTGTGACACAGGAGGCCTCATCTGCTGACCCACTTGTGGAGGCCGATAAGCGACTGCCGGAGCAGTCCTCTCACCGGTGTAGTATCTGTGATGCTACTGATGGAGTTTCCGAGGCGTCCTTTCTGGATACCGATACGACGGTCTATCTGTGTCCGCGTCATTACCAGCTGTTTGCGATTTTGGGACGGTCGACAGCGCCACGCCCAACCCAAAGTGTCGATACTGACTGGCAGCAAACCAGTAAAGTGACTGTCCGAGTCCCCAAGGCATTGCTTGATAGTGCGGACATGACCGCCGAAGATCGCGGACAGACCCGTAGCGAAGTCGTTCGTGATGCCCTTCAAATTCTCATTGAACTCCAAGAGGTCAATGATGCGGCGACTGACGTGCTTACCCAGGCTGTCACACCATCGGACGCCTCAGAGGAGGCCACTGAAACGCCACCACCGACCACAGACCATGCCGACGCTGATGTTGCATTTCTCAAAGAGCGTATCCGGACGCTTGAATCGCTTCTTGAGGATAGTATTGAGAAACTATAGTCTGTGATCGACTCCATTGGTCACACGTGTCGATTTCGATCCGAGAGACACCGTTTTACCGCTGCCCTCAAAGAACGCGGTAGCATGGCTATTGATCTACAGGAGTGTGACAGTTGTGAGGACGTTGTCTATCGCTATCCACGCGTTGCCACAGCCAGTGCTATTCTTATTGGCGGTCTTACATACGCTATTTTGTCGGTTCTGATGCTTGGAACACTCAATCTCACTGTCGTTGTGGTCTTTGCTGTACTCTTTGGTGTCGGCTATACCGGGATCACCTACTTCTCGCGTGGAAAACGGTAATCCGGCCCCCTCACCGGTACTTGGCTACTCCTCTGTCGTCGCTGTTTGTACCCAATCGCCAAAGGCCGCCGTCATCTCCGTCTCCTCAAAGCGCTCGATACAGGGAACCTCGTATGGGTGGTGTTTGCTGACCTGGCGTTTCAGTTTGGGATACCGATCAGCTGTTGTTTTTGCCAGAAGAATCGCCTCCGGATCACACTCGTGTATCTCCCCCTCCCACCGATATGTGGAGGTGCACTCAACAATATTGACGCAAGCGGCTAACTGCTGCTGTACCAGCAGTGCCGCAAGGTCCTCAGCAGCATCGCGCGGTGCGGTAATATATGCAGTTGGCATTGCTTGTGTGATCCCTGCGGCTGTCGGAAGGAAGTGTACATGGGTGCGCGAGGACTTGAACCCCGGACCTCCAGCGGGCAGCCACACCGTTGATAAAAACTGTCGGCACGTCGCGCGAGGTCGTGCCCTGGCGTGTGGTCCACCCCTCTGGTGTTCTTCCAGGCTGAACTACACACCCGTTTGTGACACCGATACTTTATGTTATGAATGCATAACGGTTAAAACATACGCCATTGCCTCGCGCATTCGAACTGACGGCGCCGACGGACATCATTGCTTGTAGTGACTGTGATATCCAGTTTGTTGATCCCTCGAATCCAATCAAGATATCCCTGCAGTCGCTCTGCAACCTGCAGCGTCTCGACGGTGTCGTACTCCTCTCTTGACCTCCTCTCCGCCCTGAAGGGCGAAGATTCCTCCATGGGTAATC
>JBEQBL010000203.1:0-2021 GCA_041639835.1 Salinarchaeum sp. | reverse complement strand
AGCATAAATTTCGGGGTTACAACGTGGGTACGCTGCATGGTTTGTAGCATGTTATTTCGGCTTCATTCCCGCGCTAAAGCGCGAGGCTTTCGCCTTGAATTATTCCGTAAACAGCGCATGGACCTGCTTGTGACATGGTCGGCAAAGCATCACAGTCGGACTTGCGGCTCGACGTTCCGGCCACAGATGATGCTCCTGGACAGCCTGTGGATCCACAATGTGCTCTGTCGGAATCTGTCGTCGACACAGTGCACAGGTCGTTGGCATCACAGGGACATCAAATGCTGCTGGAGACAAATACGCTGCTAGTGGCCACGCTGTTGTCGGGGGCTTTGCTGAGTGTCACAGTGCGTATACTGACACAGACTGATGTTCTATCCGCTTTTGCTCCGCAGTACTACGGCGCGACCCCAACCGTCAGCAGGGTCCCCCACGTCTGATATCGATTAATCATTGCCTCCCTGGTTTCCCATTCGTCCGTTGGGAACGCCTCCGCGGGTGGGATCTCGATTTCTTCATCCGGAATTGTATCCTGCTCAGCAACATGGAAGCCGGCGGTCCGAAAGGCGTCCCGGTAGTCTGCCCGATCCCATAGTGTCATCTTGATACTGATCCCTTCCTGCCAGTGATGAGTGTGTTCTGACTCCGCGAAATAGTTCACGGCGCAAAAAAACGTCCCCCCAGGACGGAGCACTCGTCGAAGTTCTTCAAGTGCGGCGATGGGATCGGTCGCATAGTAGAATGCCTCCATTGACCAGACATGATCAATACTATTTGTTGCCAACGGGAGGTGGTTGAAATCGCCCTGTACATACTGGATAGTGTCCGTGTCAGTGTACTCATTGGCATTGTGCACCATTTCCGGAGAGCCGTCAAGTCCAATTGACTGCCCGGCTTGCTGAGTGTCTGTCAGTGCCCGGAGCGCATATCCAGATCCGGTACCCAGATCAAGCACGCGGTCGCCCTCCTCAACCGGCATCCGCGCCAGCGCATGTTTTGCGGTATGCCAATGTCGTTGTTCCATCCCTCGGTCTTTCCCTGACTCAGCCCAGGCGTCAAACTCCCGTTGTACGCTCATTATCTATCATTCGAGGCGCCGGCACAAAACCATCGACGGTTCGCTTTATCCATTTGCGATTCTCCATGCTGGTCACCAGTGTCCATCAGGTAACGACCTATAGCTCCCGAAGCAGCAAAGTCGCCGGCGCTCGAATACAGGCTATGCCAACTGATGCGTCTTCTCCGGCGCTTGATGCGGCGCTTACAACACCGCCTCCACGTGAGACCGCGACTGCAACCTTCGGGATGGGATGTTTCTGGGACCCGGAGGCCCGATTTGGCGCCATTGAGGGTGTCGCCAGCACGCGTGTTGGGTATGCCGGTGGCACAACGCCGGAGCCAACCTATCATTCACTGGGTGATCACACCGAGGTCGTGCAAGTTGACTATGACCCGCAGACACTCTCCTACGAGACGTTGCTTGCTGCCTTCTGGACAGGGCATGCGCCGACAACGGCTCCTGCCAGCCGCCAGTATCGTAGTGTGATTCTCACAACAACCGATCGCCAGCATGAACTGGCCACACAAACCCGCAAGCAGACGACTGCACAGGTCACCGGTTCCGTAACCACCGCCGTTGAGCAGCTTGACCAGTTTTATCTCGCCGAGGACTATCACCAGAAATACGAACTTCGTTCAACACCTGTTCTCGGTGACGAACTTGTTGACCGATACGGCGATACGATCGTTGATTCGACTGTGGCCGCCCGACTCAATGGCTTTGTAGCCGGCTATGGGGATGCGGAGCGTCGCCAACAGCTGCTTGGGGCACTTGATCTTCCACCGACGGTGCTTGCTGAACTTCGCCGCCGTGTCTGATGTGGTGTAATGGGTGCCTGTCCGGTCTGTCGGACTACCAGTTGTTGGTAATACGATTTCTTTATTCAGTATGGGACGTGCAACAAGGCTGTCCCACGTATAATTACATGCGCTCTATTGAATAAAATTATCGTGTTTTCAAC
>JBEQBL010000202.1:0-3838 GCA_041639835.1 Salinarchaeum sp. | reverse complement strand
GACGACGGCGAGCAGGCTGAGGACGTAGTAGGCGACCCACGTCCTAGAGGGCTGGAACGCTTCGGGGAGGTTCTTCTTGACGACATACCAGTTGGCCGGATAAAACAGGATCTCTGTGACTGCCAGCACCGCCGCGATGTACACGACCGCTGTCACAGGGATATTTCCAAGCAACAAGACCGTGATACTGCTAACAAGCACGATCAACGCAAGGGTAACACGGCGAATTGACTCACTGTCAAGATCCTCTCGCTCCATTGCCATTGGCAGAATATCACCAACAGCCCGCGATGCCCCATCAAGCAGCGTAATGACAGTTGAGTAAAGGGCTGCAAACGCACCAATCATCATCGCCCAGAACGACCACTGGCCAAATGACTCAGAGAGGATATTTCCGACCGCAAGGGCAAAGTTGGCATCTCCTGGCGGATTTGGATACAACACATTCGTTGAGAGCACGATCATTGCGGCAACAAGTACGAAACTCAGGAGATATCCGATATTGAAATCTCGACGTCCGGTTTTAATCCATGCGCGAATATAATCGTGATAGGCTTCCTTTTCGGGATTGATCCCTCGTTGTCGCAGTTGCTGGGCACCCTCGCCTTTAGCCATACTCCATGAGCCAATGAGCACACTCGTTGAGAAGCCCGTTGGTGCAAACCCTGCTGCGGCTGCAAATAGCCCAATAAAGGCGATCGTCTGCTCTCCGCTGAGGTTCAGGGAAAAGGCGGTCTGACTGATTACATCTCCCGACGGCGGGCCAACGACGACCCCAAGCACCAGCAAGACCCCAAGGGCGGCGGTAAAACCAATGAGAATCTTCTCAAGTAGGCTATACCGGGTAAAAAAGACTAATACGCCGGCTCCGACAATCAACAGTACAAACGACTGGGTGATCGATAATGGAGTTAATGCAGCCGCTAGTGCAGCTGTGCTCATCCCAACTGACGCTGTGATGCCCGTATACAGCACCGAAAACACCAGTACAGTAAACCACTGCATCCAGTTTCCAGGGCCCGGTAACTGGTCGTACGCTTCAATTGGGTTTCCGCCGGCGCCGTAATTATACCGAATGCCAAGTTCCCAGGCGCCGTATTTGACGATATAGATAAGTGCAAACACCCAGATGGCGGTCAGCCCGACTGTGGCCGCCATCTCCGGGCCGAGCACAATATGACTGCCGCCAATGCTAATCAGTGCCCACATCATTGACGGCCCAAAGTGATTCTTAAAAAATCCAACCCAACTCGAGGCCGGATAATCAAGCGAGATATCCGCCGGTGCTGTGTTGCCACTTGAGTTGCTCATCCATGATCACCGGGAGCGCTCCTATACTCTACTCCCGCGGTGCAGGCTGCTTTCGGCCAGCACAGCGTTTGTTCGCTTCTCCGGGGATCCCCCGGGTTATGCCCTCGACAGAACCTCACACGCATATCACGTGCTTCCCAACCGGACACTTATATGAATCGACTTGTGTATCGTAATATTCTCCAGCTCCCAATCACTGGGATGTTTTTCTCGTCTTGCTCTGTGCCGAGTTTAATCGACAATTCCGTATCCACGGCGGAACAACCACACGTCAATCGCAATCACAGCGAGCGTAAAGCCACTCAGAACACCAAGTGCTACCGTTGGATCAACATCGGAGTACCCAAGAAAGCCATACCGAACACCATTGACCATATATACCATCGGATTTGCAAGTGAGAGCAGTCGATACACTGCCGGCAGCACATCCAGTGAGTAGAAAACGCCACCAAAGAACACCAGCGGTCGGATAATAAACTGGTTCATCACTGTCAGATAATCGAAATCCCGTGCCCACAGGCCACCGATGATACCAAGGGCTGCAAACAGCGTCGCAATCACAAGCATAAACGCACCAAGATACAGCGGTTCAGCCAGCGCAAGTGACCGGTCTGTTATCACTACGAAGAGCATCCCAATGGCTGCGATAATTCCGCCAACAAGGATACCACGCAGTGCTGAGGCAATGATATAGGCCGCTACAAACATCCAGTGTGATAGCGGTGAAATAATCACCGTTTCAATATACTCGTTCCACCGGCCGTGAAAAATCGAGAAGGAAGCGTTTTCAAAGGCATTTGAGATCGTCCCCAGCACGATTAGCCCCGGTAACAGGAAGATGATATAATCAAAGCCGGCGATTTGATCGATGCGCCCGCCAAGGATCACCCCAAAGACTGCAAAGTACAGAATGTTAGTGATCATCGGCGGTACGAAGGTATTTCGAGGGCGGCGCAGGAATCGCAGCGTCTCCCGGCGGACCAGCGTTCGAAACCCCCTTAGCCCTCCGGATGCTGTGTCCGCCTCGGCGGCTGTTGTTGCCTCGGTCCCAATGAGTGAGACGCCCTGTTGACCCGCTTCTGTTCCGCCATCTGTTTGCATTCCATCACCCGTCATTGGATCTGCCGGCTGATCACTCATGCTTGGCCCTCCACTGTCCGGGTCATATCAACAAACACTTCCTCCAGCGACGCTCGACGAATGTCAACGTCTGTGACTGTGTACCCGTTGGCATCAAGTTCACGAAGAATCTTAGGAACGAGTTCGCTGCCACCACGGGCCGTAATCAGCAAGCGGTCACCATCCAGCTGTGTTGAAACAATACCCTGCAGAGACAGCGATGGTGCTGTTGTCGGCGGGTCTGCAAGGCCAATATCCAGTGTATCGGTTCCCCGCTGAGTGAGTTCTTCCGGCGTCGCCACCTCGACTTTCCGCCCCTGATCAAGGATCGCCACACGGTCGCAGAGACGTTCGGCCTCTTCAATGTAGTGGGTTGTTAGAAGAATTGTTGTGCCGGCGGCGTTCATCTGCTCGATAATCTCCCAGAGGTCATGACGCAGTTGTACGTCAACACCGGCAGTTGGCTCATCAAGAATAAGCAGTTCCGGTCCGGACACCAGCGCGCGAGCGAGCATAAACCGGCGTTTCATGCCCCCAGAAAGACGGTGAAACCGTGTGTTGGCCTTCTCAGCAATCCCGACCATCTCTAATGCCTCTGTGGCCCGCTGTGTCGCGGTTGATCGGTCGAATCCGTGATAGCCAGCCTTGTGCTCAAGTACCTCCTGAATCGGAAAGAAACGATCAACGTTGTATTCCTGTGGTGCAAGGCCAATCCGATCCCGGACGGTTCGGTAATCCTCAACGACGTCATACCCAAATACCGACGCTGACCCGCCACTGGCACGAACTAACCCAACAAGAATATTGATAAATGATGTTTTTCCTGCTCCATTTGGGCCCAGTAGCCCGAAAAACTCCCCTTCCGCAACTGAGAGTGACAGTCCATCAAGCGCTTGGACATCGCCGTATGATTTTTGAAGATTGTCGACATGAATCGCCGCAGTCATCATCTCTATGAGGTGCCTCGCCCGGTTAAGACCGTCGTACTGGACCAGCGCTGAACCACTTGTGGTCGTTCCCTACCTCCCTATGCACACGCGCTGCTCACCAACTATCTCGATTGGCCGTGGTGAATCGCCAGATGTAGCGTGATTTCACTGTTTCACCGCCTGCTTGATATTGTGAACTGCACACATCAGGACGAGTTCACGAAATTCACCGTACCGAGTTCGCGCACGCACGGCGTCGCCGAGCGTGCGCTTGATCGTCGAGAAGACGGTCTCACACATCGCCCGTTGGCGGTAGCGAGGTCCATCGATCCGCGCGTTGTGCGCGTGGTCGATGGGCCGGAACTCACGATGCTTAATCAGCGGTCGAACGCCTTCTTCGCGGAGTTTCTCACGTAACTCCATCCAGTCATAGCCTTTGTCGGCGGCGAGGCTGGCGAGGTCGCCCGCGTTGCGGCGGG
>JBEQBL010000201.1:2389-3859 GCA_041639835.1 Salinarchaeum sp. | reverse complement strand
GAGTGTTGCCGAGAAGGTGCTCCGGCAGGCGCCAGCCCCGGTGATTGTCGTCCGATAGTACAGACAGGATGTCAACAACCTCGGGGGCAAGTCCCGTGGCATCCGCCTCGATCATTTTGTGAGATGGCAGTTGCAAAGCCGGCGGGATCAATAAACTAACGATATTGATAATTCTGCTTAAGCGGAACGGTCACCAGACACGTTCCCCACGTTGTCAACACAACTAGCAGCAGGCGAAGCGATTGAATTATATAATCGGACCAGAGGTACTGGTAGTCGGCAATACGGGGATCATATAATGTCGTTATATAACAATACTATTATACGTCATATGGGGCATCAGCAGCGGGATCACGGTCGATTCAGGGTGTGTGTCGCTTGGACAACTGGGCGACCAGTCAGGAGAAAACGGGCTGAGGAGAACAGTCATCAACCAGTCACACACAGCCATGCATGGACCCGGGTGGGACAGTGACCCGCCACACGCGCCGGTGGCTGGTACTTGTCCTTGGCGTCGTTGTGGTGATCGGTGGGGGTATCGGAGTAGGCGGGGTGACTGCTGCCGATAGTGATCCACCGGGGGACCCGGCTGGGTACTATGGCCCGGTTGAGACGGAGGCCGGAACACCACTGACCGATGGCACGACCATCACCATCATTGTCGATGGCGAGCAGTTCGATACAACGACCGTTACAAACGGTAGCTATGAGTGGTATGGCGACCCTGAGGTTGGTGAGACGGTCAGTTTCTGGATTCATGATTATCACGCCGCTGAGACCTCGCTCACTTCCGGGCTTCACCAGCGTCCCCTGTCCGTTCCCGAGTCGACATTAGCAGACAATGAGACCCAGACAAACGACTCGGAGACAACCACCAGTGAGGATGATGACACCAGCACAACGACCAGCGAGAGCAGTGATGGGGGCAGTAGCGGTGGTGGCGGTGGTAGTGGCGGTGGAGGTGGTGGTGGAGGTGGAGGCGGTGGGGTGGCGCTGGCAGCGGTACAATTGCCACAACAGCGCCGAGTCCACAACCCACTCCGGAGATCACGCCACCGGCAGCGACCAACACCTCATCCTCGCTGCAGTCACTTGCGACATTTGCGGAAACATCGGCGGTCACGAACATCACTGATCATCTTGATATTGATATGGAGGCGCTGTCAGGAACAGTCGGGATAACAACACCGTGGGTGGACCCCGAGAATCGGCAATCAATCGGCACCTTTGGATCCGGACTGGCCGTCGATCGCATTGCCATTGAGGGGGCCTTACTGAAGGACTGCTATGTAATCGACCACGAGACACCACTTCCCTCCACGGGATCTCCACCGGGTGATCCACGCGTGCTGGCAACCGTTATAACGCCGGACCCACAGCGCAATGTGACAGCAACGGTGTCGATGGCAGAACAACATCTGCCGGCTACCCCCGAGTCGTTACGTGGGTTTTATTATGCCGAGCAGTGGG
>JBEQBL010000201.1:0-2379 GCA_041639835.1 Salinarchaeum sp. | reverse complement strand
CAGTGGGTCACCGCCCCGATTGAACGAACAAACCAGACTGTGGACATCACGCTGCCCGGATCAGGGCCGATGGCCATCGTCGCCGCACCCAAACCAACGGCCACGATTGACGCCCCAGCAGAGGCAACCGCCGGGGAAACCGTCGTTTTAAGCGCCACTGAGTCACACGTCAGTGCGGGATCGATTGCGGCCTATCGCTGGCAGGTTGGTAATGAAACCTATCGCGGTCCAGCACCGATTGTTACCGTGCCTGAAACAGAGCAACTTGCGGTAGCGGTCACCGTCGAAACCGCTGCCGGACGGGCAGCAAACACAACCCAGGAGATCACCGTTACCGCTGATTCGCCATTACCGTTTCCAACACCTGGATTCGGGCTACTCCTTGCTGGGGGAGGCATACTAACTTGGCTGTTGTACCGGCGGCGACAGTCGGCGACTGAGGATCCAATGACGCCGTGGAAAAAGGACTGATCGACCCGGATCAATCAACAACAGTGCGCGTGTTCTTCGCGTCTATTCTGCTGTTGCTTCGTCAGACTCCGAGTCATCATCGGCATTGAAGTCGGTGTCGACATCCGTCTCAAAGTCGGTGTCAAAGTCGGTGTCGACATCCGGGTTGCGCGTATCCCACCAGACATATGCGATCATCGCGGCCATCGCAACGACCGCAAGCAGTGTCAACGCACCAATCGCCATCAACGCCTGTTTGATTCGCGTAATAGACATACAGGTGATGATTTACTGGGCACGGAAATAAAACATAAGGCTTGCAGGCCATGGTGAAGTCATGGCTATCCGACGAACAGACCGGGCGGATCGCTGTGTGACTAAGAGACCGGGAAAAAACACAGCCACATGAGGAGATAACACGTACCAGAGGTTCCGAATCCACAGTCGTTATAACCGCGATGCATCTATATACTATTACTGAAGGATGCGTCGGATCACGATCGATGACAGCCCATATCCTCCCGGCGATGCGCCCTTAGTTATCGAGCCCCATCGCTGTTATCAAATCGAGGAGGGAGATGGAGCGTACACAATGCAGGTCACTGGCATTCGTGAGACAACCGTGTACGGAATGATGGTTCCCGGTGGCCAGGTGGTCAAGCTAGAACGGGTTCACGAGCTTGCCAAAGAGGGCCGTATTCAGCCCGCCCCAGACGATGCGTAGCTGATTCGATGCCGCGTGCCCACCAACCGCGGCTTAAGACCCGCTGACCAACCCATGTCTTATTATGCGGAGGATACTGAGTTGTCACTCTGGGCGAGAGGACAGACACCAGGGGGGACACCCAGTACAGTATCGATGAAACACTCAACACAGTTCCCGGGCACGGATCACCCACCGTGGTGCTTACATAGGGCAAAATAACCCAAGTGTTCAAGAGAATCAACGAATAGATTCTAGAAACGATACATGGACCCGGGAGAGGATGGCTTTACCGTCGAGCAATATGCGCAACTGATCGATCAGGTCTCCGATGTTATCACTATCGTCGACGCTGACGGGATGATCAAGTATCAATCATCGGGGTCACAGGATGTCAAAGGCTGGTCCGCAGAGGAACTTATCGGCGACAATATTTTTGAGTATATCCACCCGGACGACCGTGATCATGTTCGAGAGCACTTTGAGACATTGGCCAGTGACAGCGGCCGAATTCAGCAAACAATCGAGTTTCGGTTTCAGCATAAGGATAGGGACTGGATCTGGCTTGCTGTGACCGGGACTGCCCCACAAGGCGATCTTATTGATGGGTATATCACCACCAGTCGGGATATCACGGATCGAAAACGCCGAGAGCGAACACTCCAGTTGCTTAATCAGATCGTCCGCCACGATATTCGAAACAATCTGCAAGTGATTACCGGCTATGGTGAGACACTGACCGAACATATTGATGAGGAGGGTCAGCAAGCGTTGCGACAGTTGCTGACAAGCGCACAGGAGGCCATTGAGATCACAGAGACTGCCAAAGACGTTGCTGAGGTGGTGCTCCGAACCGGCACTGAGCCCACACCGGTGGCACTCAAGCCGGTCATCCAGCAGGAGGTTGAGGATCTGCGTTCGTACAATGAGCAAGCCCAGATTACAATTGATGGGGCGATCCCGGCAGTCTCGGTACAGGCAGATGAACTCCTCTCGGCCGTGATCCGGAATTTACTGACCAACGCTGTTGAACACAACAACAAGGACACCCCACAGGTGACAGTACGGGTAACAAAGACCGATGGCCAGGCTGAAATAATGGTGGCTGATAACGGACCAGGCATCCCAGCAGCGCTTCGTGAAACGATCTTTGAGGAAGGAGAAACGGGACTCGAGAGTGAGGGAACCGGAATTGGACTGTACCTTGTTGAAACACTGGTCAGTGG
>JBEQBL010000200.1:0-3903 GCA_041639835.1 Salinarchaeum sp. | reverse complement strand
CCAACTGCGCGCGCTGCCTGTGCTGACTCATCAAGTAATACTGGATGTTTTCCAAAGCGATAGGAACCGGCAGCGAAGGCTGGTGCCATCCGATCGACGTACGGGTTGGTCATGCCAACAATGCCAACCGATAGCTCCCCCATTTCGATGATCGTGTACGCATCGTATAGCCGTGTTCGGTCATCCCATGTGTAGAGATTATTCGCAAGTACCGGTGCATCAAGTGCGTCCATCAGCGTGGTAAACTGCCCCTCGACGGCTGCCTCACTGGCGAAATCCCAGTTCCCAGGCACATATATATCCGGGGTGAGATGCGCGTTGATCGGCTCAAGCATTGCTTGCCCATCAGTATATGTCATGATGGCTGAGCCATGGAACGTATCCCCACTCATAAGCGTACAGACCGGCAACCCAGCCCGGAGTTCATCGAGTGCGGCCGTGAGTACGGGTATGCCACCGGTGCGTTCAACTGTGTAACTATCGCCTGCAAATGCGTTCTCAGCATCCGCCGTGGCGTGTTGATAGTACACCTGTTGTCGAGCGCCAAGCTGTCCATGGAGATCACTGACATGGGCAAACACAGCCGCTGGCTCACCGCCGTCATCGACGGGGGTTCCGGCCGTGGTTTGCCAGTCTCCCATTGTTACGTCCATCATGCTATTGTCCCTCACACGGGGCGAGGCATACTAAGCATGTGGCCCTCATCAATTCCCCCCAGCACCATGGCCACCGCTGTGTCCTCTCAACGGCAACAATCGGTAGCTCGGACCCATTGGGTGCCACTTAGAGTTGTGATAGCCGGACACTTGCTGTATTTGGGCCCCCATCCCTCGGCGTCCTGGCGTATCACTATCGTGATCTGCGATCCCCGACACCTATGCTGTCACTGCTTGTAACCTGGATTCAGGATAGTAGTAGGTTCGATACTCAATACTCCACGTCTCACAAAACTGCTTGAGATTGGTCCTGAGCGTTTCCGACTCCCAGTCAGCCCACGGCGAGATATACTCATTCAGATACGATCGGAATACCACCTCGACAACCCGGTCATCATCCGGATATTCCGGATTCAATGCCGCCACGGTCTGTCCCTCAACGGTGACGGTCTTTGCCTGTCCAACATCAGGTGCTAACACGATCATCACATCAGGCGCATCCGAAGACGCCTCTGCTGGCGTCCGGTCGATGACCCGATCTCCCGGATCAAATGCCGGGCCTGTGAAACTATCAAGCGTAAATTGGCCCATATTGGATAGTTTGCCGGCTTGGGATAAAACGTTGCTCTCGTGTCATCTATTCGTGACGACCTGTGCTTACCGCATTTGTGAGCTAAAGCAGCCTTGGTAAAGATATCGAGTTCACAAATGCGTTACACTACCGCTGCTGCAACCGCCGCTAGACTCGACAGAACAACAAAAAAGACGACAAAGGCGGGCAATCGGTCGTCTTCCGGTCCGATACCAAGCAACGGCAGCAATCCAACAGCACCGAATCCCCCGCTGATCATGACGAGTAAAAGCCCAATCCAGCCAAAGGTGAACGTTGCCATGTCTGCTGTATGAGCCTCTATCACTTAGTGTCTGTGCATTGTTGACATGTGGTTTCATCAAGACTCATGGCGGATCTTCCGGGGCCGTTGACCTGTCTGCGTACTTCCTCGTGGTCTTTTTGTGCTGTCGTGTCAGTGAGTGTTGTCGTCTGACCCCCGATACGCCAGCGATCTGACCGCCGAGGCCGTCGCCTTGACCGCCGGTACAAATGGCGTTATCCGATTCCAACCCCTGTCTTTGATAATGGCCGACAGTACACCTCGTGGATCGCCGGGCCCCCCGGCCACAGCAGATCATGTTGATACTCCTCGGTCTGGGTCCGAGATGGGGACTGATGCCGTCGATAACGCTGCTTCGCCAGCTCTGGCTGTTGAAGGCCTCTCAAAGCAGTTTGCGACCGGTGCTGAAGCCGTCACGGCGGTCGATGATGTGACCATGACTGTCGATCGCGGCGATATTGTTGGTTTACTTGGTCCAAACGGTGCCGGGAAGACAACACTCATCAAGTGCATTCTCGGCATGGTCCTCCCGGATACCGGCTCTGTTCGCCTTTTTGGCGAGGATATCAGCGATGCCCCTCGGTCCGTCTACGCTGATGTGGCAGCAATGCTTGAGGGGGCACGCAACGATTACTGGCGGTTAACCGTCCGGGAGAATCTTCGCTACTTTGCAACAATTAACGGCGTTGATCCAAACTCCGTTGCCACCCGCCATGATCGACTACTCGAACAGTTCGATCTTGCTGAGAAAGCCGACATCCCTGTCCGAGACTTATCCCGTGGCATGAAACAGAAGGCCTCTCTTGCAAGCACACTTGCTGGTGGTGCTCGACTCCTTTTTTTAGATGAGCCGACACTCGGGCTTGATATCACAAGTTCACGTACATTACAGCGCGAACTACGACGCCTGGCGACCGATGAAGGGCTGACCATCGTCCTGAGTAGTCATGATATGGCTACTATCGAGGCGATCTGTGACCGCGTGATTGTCCTTTCAAATGGACGTATTGTAGCCGATGATACCGTTGATACGCTACTAAATACAGAGCAATCAACGACGGTCCGTATCACAAGCACCGATTTCACCCCTGAGGTGCTGACCACGCTTCAAGAACAGTTCGAGATCCAGCGTATCCGGCGGAGTACACAGCGCACGCGGATTGAACTGCCAGCGGATGATGAGACAATCTATGGCGTCATAACGCATATGCATGATGCCGGTGTCTCAATCGACCGAGTGGCAACAATCGATCCAACGCTCGAGGATGTCGTTATCGAACTGACTGAGGAGCTGCCCTCATCATGACCTCCTCGACATCGCGGCCGGATGCTCCACAGCCGGCGACGTACTATCATCTTGCCCGGGCGGTTCTCTACCGTGAATTGCTTATCTTTATTCGGTATCCGGCCAACGCAATTGGCGGGATTGTCATCGCTATTGTCTTCTTTGCGACATTGTTCTACGGCGGTCAGTTACTCGCCGGACAAGCCCTCTCTGATTCGATTGCTGGGATTATCGTTGGGTATTTCCTGTGGACACTTTCGGTTGGCGCCTACTCGGCTGTCTCTAATGATATCAGCAGTGAACTCCAGTGGGGAACACTCGAACGACATGTTACAACGCCGTTTGGGTTTGCGCCGGTAGCGTTGTTCAAAGGCCTTGCTAAGATTGTGCGTACCTTCCTGACCTCAGCGGTTGTGCTTGTTGCGATGTTGCTTCTCACCGGGACGCAACTTACACTCAATCTCCTCACGGTCACAGTCATCGCCGGACTAGCGATTACGTCGGTGCTTGGCTTGGGATTTGCTGCCGGTGGATTGACAGTTCTGTATAAGCGAATCGGAAGCTGGCTTAGCCTGCTGCAGTTCGGCTTTGTGGCGTTAATCTCGGCGCCTGTGTTTGATGCGCCATTCATGCGTATACTACCGCTTGCCCATGGCAGTGCTCTGTTACAGCGAGCGATGGTTGATGGTGTTCGACTTTGGGACTTTTCGCCGGCTGCACTTGGACTGTTGCTCCTTGTTGCCGGTGGCTACCTTGCCGGTGGCTATCTTGTGTTTCACTATGCGACCCGGCGAGCTCGACGGCTGGGCGTGCTTGGTGATTATTGAGCTGTATGTCTTTCACCACAGTGGGGGCCCTCTGGCTACAGTTCTGTTGTCTGATCGTGCACTGACGCACCAACATTGACCTCCTCCACACGACTGCAATCGTGGGATTCCTCCGTGGGTAATCCCGGTTGGATCACCCCGGCTGTGAACTTGCAGGTTTGCTGAGGCTGGGGTGGTCGAGTGACCGCGACTGTTCCCCAAACTCGGCGGGTCTCCAGTCGTGTTCGTTCCACTGCCAATAC
>JBEQBL010000199.1:0-3907 GCA_041639835.1 Salinarchaeum sp. | reverse complement strand
GATCATTGGCGGCTCCCAAATTGGGTATCACACAGCGCGATTACTCGAACAACGGGGGATCTCCCCGCGAGTTGTTGAACAAGATCCCGATCGAGCGCGTGAACTTGCCGAAGAACTTCCGGACACCCTTGTACTTGAAAACGATGTCACCGACAAGGAATTCTTGTCGCGGACCTATGTCGATGAAGCCGACGTTGTTATTGCCGCTTTACCGAGTGATGAACGCAACCTCCTGGTGTCGATGCTTGCTCGGCAACTTGGCACGGATCGAATTGTCGCTGTCGTTGATAACCACGAGTATGTCGCGCTGTTTGAAGAAATTGGCATCGATGCCGCGGTAAATCCACGCGATGTCACTGCCGAGGAAATCATTCGATTCACGCATCGAACGGTTGCGGAGAACTTGGCGGTTCTTGAAAACGACCAGGCAAAGGTACTTGAACTTGAATTGACAGAGGCGAGTGAGTTACTTGAACGGTCAATTGAGGATATTATATCGGATCTCAATGGCCGGGTTGTCTTTGGGGCGATTATCCGTGACTCCAAGCTCATTACCCCCCGTGGGGAGACAACATTACATCCAGGTGATAATATTGTTGTATTTGTGGAATCAGGCCTTGAAGAAGCCTTTACCGCGATGGCGTAGCTGCGACGGGAACGCTACTGTTCCACGGATGTCACAAGCAATGCCAGTACCGGGACGATTTCAAGTCGGCCAATCCACATCAGACCGATCATCAATGTTTTTGAGAGATCAGAGAACATCAGATAGCTACCGAATGGCCCCAGACGACCAAATCCGGGGCCGATATTTCCGATCGTTGCCAGCGATGCACTAAATGCTTCGAGTACTGAGAGGTCAAGTCCAATGCGTGCTGAATCAAGGCTGATCGCCGCTGCAGCAAGTCCAGTTAGAACAAAATACAGCAGTGTAAAGGCCATAATCCCACGGACCGCCTGATCATCGACCGTTGTCCCGCCCAGTCGAACCGGAGTCACTGCTGATGAATACACCGTTTTGAACAACTCTCGTCGAATTGTTTTGATTACAATGAGCCACCGAATGACTTTGATGCCGCCGCCGGTTGATCCTGCTGAGCCACCGATAAACATTGCCACAAGCAGGATCAGTTGGCTATGTTGGTCCCATTGGGCGAAATCAGCGGTGGCGTACCCAGTTGAGTTCAACAGCGATCCAATTTGAAAGGCGGCCTGTCGGACCGCACTTTCGGTCGCTCCCTGGGTTGTCCCCCCCAAGGCAAGTGGTGGGGCACCGCCGCGAAACAGAACAACTGATAAAATCGCCACTAGGACGGCGATTGCACCAGCATAGGTTCGAAGCTCAATATCTGATCGAAGCTCCGCAAGTTCACCCTTGAACAGATGCCAGAACAGAGCGAAGTTGACGCCGGCACCGATCATAAATGGAATAACAAGCCACTGAACAGCAGCTGAGAACGCAGCAATGCTATTTGCCTGGGGGGAGAATCCGCCGGTCGGCAGGGTGGTGAATCCGTGTGCCACCGCATTATACAGATCCATATTCGGGGCCATACCAAGGCGATGGAGCAAAACAAGCAGAGCAATATAGATGATCGTTACAATAAAATACGTCAGCCAGAGCGCTCGGGCAGTCTGCGCGATCTTCGGGGTGAGCTTTTGCAGCGTTGGACCAGGAGTCTCCGACTGCATCAGTTGGGCCCCGTTAACCGCAAGTTCCGGCAAAATAGCAATCATCAACACGATAATCCCCATGCCGCCAAGCCACTGGGTCAGTTGTCGCCACATCAAAAGCGCGTGTGAGTGGCGCTCGAAACTAATCTCCTCAAGAACGGTTGCGCCAGTGGTTGTAAACCCACTCATCGATTCAAACAGAGCATTGACCAGTGATCCGATAAGGGCATCAGCAACAACCGGGGGTGACTCACCAGCCGGTATGTGAAGGCCAACAACCGATGGTGTGCCATACCCGGCCAGAAGGTATGGAATCATGCCAATGATCGCTGCTCCAAGCCATGCCATTGAGACAAGTAAGAACGCTTCCGATGTTCCAAGATCGGGGTCCGCGTCAACTCGCTCAAGGCTGAGTCCGATCAAGGCAGCAAGTATCATCGAAACAGCGAACACCCAGATATCTTCCCCATAGACAACCGCGACGACCAACGGAATAGTCATTGTGACTGAGAGGTACTTGATAATTGAGCCAAGCAGACTCGCACTTGCTCGCCAATCAATGCGAGTCATGTATTGTACACTAAGAACCGGGCTGTTGAGCACCGTGAAGCCTCACAATCGGGGTCAGCAACGGCCGAGGTATCCGGCTCTGTGATCGGAGACACCATTGTGAATAAAAAAGAGCACAAAACAGGACGCATACGTGGATGTCCCAGGAGAGAGCACATATCGGGACCAGTGTATACACATACCTAATAATTTCTATCGATTGCGTGGCGGTGGTGCAGAAGTATTCACAGGCCCTCTACTACCAGATATCGATTTATAACGTCGTTCGGCTGCTTTTCAGGAATTGAGAACAAATCTTCGCTGATCAACCAGCCACTGATGAACTCATCCCCGACTGAAATCCGTTGAGTTAGACCTTGAGACGTATTCTGCACCACCCCCGATTGCGTATGATGGTTGTGGATCGACGGGATGAACACACGGTCTCAAGCGCCTGTCTGATGTTGTCTTAATTCGCTACCTTTGAAATGACATAATTCTCTCTGGTCGATTGTATTGTACGCTGAGAACACACGTTGATCACAGGGGCGATCAAAGGCGACACGGAGGGGAACAGTCCGTGCCGTCGCCCACAGGCGTGGTAGATGTCGGCTTACGTGTGGGGTGTGCTTGGGAGTGGTAAGCCGACGATCGCGGCGCGTGCTGACGGATGACGCTGGCGTGCGTATCTTCCTCCCCCCTGAAGGGGAGTAGCAATACTCCCCTGGGACCATACCATGACTTCCAGACGCAAGGTTCGGGGCTGACGAATGCGTTCTGGAAGTCGAATGTAATTATTGCTTGGGCACATAAAGTACATTGGCATCGTCTACCAAGCCATTCATATTAGTAACTTGTCCATGGGCAGTCAGGGGGTAACTCTCGGTGTCTCCGCTCTACAGGACCCAGTTCTCTTCCCGGCCAATGTCGTTGCCATATGGGTTTTCACGGCCGCTGTCATTTCTGTGGATAGCCGGGACATCGAATGTGAGATGTCGCGTTGCAGAGGGCGAATCGTCGGTTGGGAATTGATGTGACTCGTTGTCCTCACAGCCGACATCGCACTCACTCGGCGGCAAGTCGTTGTAACTCTTTGTGGTGCTAGCACAAGCGAGTACTGGGTGTCCTGGCATCTTCGTCGATAATGACCAACGACCTCCTGATGTCCCGATAGGGCCATGGCAGCAGGTCGGGCCTGATGTCGGCACGACAGCAACGGCCTCAGTTACGGTTCCATCCCGAGGCAATATTACAGTCGAAAGCGGTGTCGGATCGATGAATCCACCAGTAGCAGCTGGTAAGCTAGGCCCACCCGCACGGGGGATTCGCGCTGTACCGCTTCGAGTGAACGTCAATTGCAGGTGTTGCAACGCTTCCTTGCCGCATTTATCACTGCACGTTAACAGGAATGTATGCGCACAGATACGACGACAGGCACGCACGCATTGAGCCGTCGACGGGTTCTTGCTGCCGGTGCTGTGTTGGGCATCTCAGCGAGTGCTGGGTGTGGTACGATTGTTAACTCACTCGCAGGAGCGATCCTTGATGATGTTAATGTTCTCAATGGCACTGATCAGCAGCTGACCGGGACGATCACAGTCACCGATCCCGCCGGCGAGACCGTCCTTGAGGATTCATTTGATGTCCGTCCCGACGGCGAAAACGAAACTGAGAGCACGGAATC